>SFBL01000185.1 GCA_007095785.1 Microcystis aeruginosa Ma_SC_T_19800800_S464 | reverse complement strand
TGTTTGGCGAGAACTGCACAATATTTATTGAGAGAATATTTATCGATTTTGTCTTCTCTCTTGGCATCCATCCAAAGCCTTAAAGCCTTATTACGGATGAATTGTACTGTACGAATAGCTTCATCAATGGCAGAACACTGACTTGGTTTGACTACCGCCTTCATTTCTAAGACAATCATTGTTTATCGACCTCAAACAACTTATTTTGTTCTAACATATCCCGCACAAAACTGTCAAGGATTTAGTGGTGCTTCGTGTCACTGAGCCTGTCGAAGTGCTGTTCTATATTGGTCGGGTTTCATCCCGTCAGTCAAACTGAGGGTCTTCACCCGACATTTAAGATAAAAAAACAATAACAATCAACGAAGTCGTGGCGGTTAGGGAAGTAGAAAAATAGCTCTTGGGAGGAAACTGTAAAACAGTCACTTTGCGATTATAGTAGGTTAACTTCGCCAAAGCAAGTTATTTTTACATTTCTTAGCCTTTAAACGTCAGCCTCTGTTAAAGCTTGAGCGAGCATTCTGGCTAGATGGGATTTATCTTGTTGATTGTAGAGAGCAATGGCTTGACGGTAGTAGGATAAGAGTTCCCGGGCATATTGGATTTGTCCATCGGAAGTTTTTAGATTAAGTAATACCCAGCCTAAATTGTGGTAGGCTTCAGGGTAGTCAGGTTTGAGTTGAATCGCCTGCTCCAGATGAGTTTTCGCTTGTTTCCATTGTCCCAATTGAGCGAGTAATGTTCCTAGTCGATAGGCAATAAAAGGCTCCTCACCATTGTTCTGTAGGTAAGCTTGATAAATTTGAAGGGCTTCCGAGGGATTGTTGAGATGCTCATGACTAATAGCCGTATTGATAAGCACCCAGGCGGCTGCGTTGGGGTGACGACTAGCTTGTTGAAAGCAAGGAAGAGCCTGACTCCATAACCCTTGTTGAGCTTGTTTCCAACCTTTGAAACCCCAAGCAAAGGGATGGTCTTGAATTTGAGTCAGACAGTCTTGAATGCGCCGGTCTAAATCTTGGCTTTGTTGGCTAGTGGTGGCTTTGTCAAGAGCGGCAAGCAGGTAGGGATAAACCCAATATTGAATTTGTTGATTCTTTTGGGAGGGGTTTTGTTTGGATTTAGTAATTGCTTTACTAGCAGCACCAATAGTGGCTTTAAATTGATTTTGATTGAAGGTAATCCAAGCTTGAATTCCGAGAGCAAAGAGATTGTTACTATCAAGTTTTAGGGCTGTGTTGATAGCGGATTCTGCTTCTTGCCAATGACCAATTTTACCGAAAGCCCAGGCTAAATTAACTTGTATCCAAAGAGCTTGAGGTGAAAGTTTAGCCCCTTTTTGTAGTTGTTGTACGGCGGATTCCCAGTTATTTTGATGGCAATATACCAAGCCTAAAACTCCGTACCCTCTACCATCATTAGGGTTTAGTTGAATCGCTTTTTTGGCAGCAATTTCAGCTTGAGTATCATTAAGATGGATCTGCAATAACGCTTGTTCAACCGCGGCTGCACCATTATTGGGTTCGTTGCTTAAACATTTCTCGTAACTTTGAACTGCTTCGACAAGTTTTCCTTGTTTAACTAACTCTCTTGCTTTTTTTTGTAAAGGAGAAACAAATTGACCTTTGAGCGCATCAATCAGTTCGTCAGCAGTTTGGAAACGATCCTCAACATTAATTCTCATTCCGGTTAGGATAACAGTTTCCATTAAATTAGAAATATCTGGATTGAGTTGTCGGGGTGGAATGAGAGGATCTGAGGAACGTTGCTGCAATAATGCACTAGCTCTATCCGGTGCTTCAACTGGTAATTGCCCAGTTAAAAGTTCATAGATTGAAGCACAAAAAGCATAAAAATCGGTGGCAGGAAAACGTTTACTCCTTTGACTATATTGTTCATAAGGAGCATAACCCGGTGTTAAGGTTCTGGTCATGTCTCCTGTTTGACCGGCAATAAATTCTCTCGCCGCACCAAAGTCAATTAAAATCGCTTTATCTTGAGGATCAATTAAAATATTGTCAGGTTTAATATCCCGGTGTAAAAAATTATTATTTTGGACGGTTTTTAAGGCATCAGCAATTTGCAGAAAATAGCGTTTAACTCGATCTTCAGTTAGCTTTCCTTCTTGGGTCAGGATTTTAAAAAGAGATTTTCCCGCAATAAATTCCATGACAATATAAACTGTATCGTTTTCGTCAAACCAATCATAAATTTTAGGAATATTGGGATGATTACATTTTTGTTGATGGTTAGCTTCTAGCTTAAATTTACTTATTTGTTGTCGTTTTATTTGAGGAAAAATAGAGGCAGGCCAAATAACTTTATTCCCTTGTCTAGCAGATTTTTCTGGCCAAAGTTCTTTGATAGCGACAGGAGCATTATTCGTTCGATAAATTCCTTTATAGGTAATGCCAAACCCACCTTCACCTAAAACTTGTTCGATCTGATATTGTCCCTGTTTGAGTAAAGTTCCGATGCTTAGATGATGGAGTGATGTGGTAGTTTTGTCAGGGGATACAGGGGTGAGATTAAAACCACAACTAATACATTGTTGTGTTCCATCGGGATTATCAGTTAGACAGCTTGGACAGAGGATAGACATATTTTTATTGTCTTTGAGACTTATAATTATTGTTAGTTAGGGAAATTACTCTCAGCATTTTCTCTTGCTTATCTATTTTGAGAGCTTTGTTCATCTTCTGAATGATTTACTTTATTTTAAGTGCCAGAAGTCATAAAACATTGCATAGCTAAAAGCGTTGCATTATCGGTTGCTCCTTTATTAATAACTCTTTGGATGGTTTGATCAACTGCCATTTGTAAAGATTCAAATTGACTAAAAATTTCCGCCAGTTCCTGAGTCGGTACTAAATCCCAAACCCCGTCAGAACAGAGAAGTAAAATATCTTCATTTTCTAAAGTCATTGATAAATTGCTAGTGGTGCGACTTAAATTCTGCACATAGCCTTCACTTAAATGCTTTTTTGAACCGAGAGATTTGAGTAAAACATTTCGATCTGGATGGGTTAAGCTTTCCTCTTCTGTTATTTCACCGTTAGCCACTAACATAGCTACCAGTGAATGATCTTCACTTAATTGTTTAATTTTTCCTTGTCGTATTAAATAAATTCGACTATCTCCCACATGAGCTATCATTAAGCTATCATTGATCGCTAATGCAACACTTAAAGTTGTTCCGCCATTACGAACAGCATCAGCAATAGATATATTAGCTTTTTGAAATAAATTGAGTAGCCATTCATTACACTGTTCTACTGTTTTAACTTCTGGAGTAAGGTAGTCTTGTAATATAGTTTTAACAGCAATTTGACTAGCTACTTCTCCTTGGGACATTCCTCCCATACCGTCAGCTACAACGCCTAAAACAAGAGTTTCTGAATTACTGAGGTGTTGTTGCCTTACACCGTAGTTATCTTCATTTTGTAAGCGTTCTGTTGAAAGTCCAACGGTTGAATAACTGGCAATATTCCACTGCACTTTCAGACTCCGCAGTGAATGGCGAGTTTCGATTAATAAGCTGAGAAATTGAGCCAGGGGAAAGCGTTCTTCTGGAAGAGAGGACAAGGCAATTTTCAGCAGTTGATAAAGATGCGGAATCGGGTCAATTTCTAAACTAATAATCTGGTCAGATTGGGGTAATTTTTGATGGGTAGTTTGATACAATAAAGCGGCGATCGTATAACTGCTCATTGATTCATTGATAGAACGACTTGAAGCAAGTTCAGGAGCGCAATAATCTCCAATAATGCCAGAAGTTAGGCTTTCTTCAATTGAGTAAGCGCAGGTTAAGTCAAAGATTTTGAGGGGTTTGTCTATTTCTATAAACTGGGGAAGCAGGTTAATTAAATACCAGTTTTGTTTAGCTATATAAGAAAATAACTGACAGACTTGAATTACTAACGTCAGTGCTTCTTCTTGAGAATGTTCTTCTTTTAGCCAAGCTTCTAAAGTCAAGTTTTCTTGAGGAAATCGCGTTAACAGAAGAAGTTTTTCTGGTTTCGTCTCGTTTTCAATTGCTGTTTCTGGGTAGTATTCTTCTTCTAAATAGTCTGTTTCTGTGGACGGATTTTCTCCAGAATCATCATCTTTTGTTGAAGTAATGTTGACAAATCCAGAATTTTCTGAGACTATTTGTTCAGGGGCAATATCTTCATTTTGTTTTTCATTTACCTCTTGGGATTTTTCCTTGATTGATAGGGAGTTAATAATAGCTGAATCTACTTGAATATCAGCGATAAGTGGAGCGAGCAAGCTGTAGTTTTGAAGAATTTTTCTCAGTTGCAGTTCCCGATCGAGACTACTATTAAGAGAGCCGACACGCAAAAGTCCCAATTGAGAAGATGTTTCGCCTTTTTCCCCATCGAGATCGGCAATGGGTTGAAACTTGACTTTGAAGTAATAAACATCTGCGGTTAATAACCCTAGATAGGCGATAATTTCTATCTGGTAATCTGCCATAGAAAAAGATTCTTTTTCTTGAATAAGCAGGGGGGGGGAGTTTTCGGTAGATGGTGAAGTCATGAGAGTGAGCCATTAAAACTTTAGTCGAACACAATCGGGGTGGGGCTAACCACCCCAAGAAATGTTAAGGAGTTTGGAAAAGAAAGCGAATTTTAGCGATCGCAATTTCATCACCAGAACTGAGAAGGGTCGGGGCAGTTATTCTGGCGTTAAAGCGAGTTTGACCGATGGGTTTAATAAAAACCCCATTCAGAGAACCGAGGTCTTTAATTTTCCAAGTTCCCCCATCGGGATAAATTTCCGCATGGTTGCGGGAAACGGTTTCGTTATCGGGGAATTTTTCTAAGTCCACATCCACAGGTCCGGTGTCCGAGTCAAAGATGCCAATCAAGGTAAAACCATCAATGAAAAATTCAGCAACTGGGGCGTTAGGGTGCTTGGCAATCAGTCGGGCCGTTGTTGTTATTGCCGGAGTAATCGGTTGGGGCAGCGGTTCTGGTGTGAGTGTTATCGTCTCGGCAATCGGTTGGGGAATTGGCATGGGTGTGGGTTCTGGGATGGGATCGGGGATTGGAGGTGTGGGAGGTGTAGGTGGGGTCAATTCTGCACCACAAGCATCACAGTATTCTGCTCCCTGGGGGTTTTGATCATAGCCACAAACTTTGCAAACAATAGCCATTGGTTTTTCTCCTTTTTGAGGAATTAATTAGATTGAAATTAATCTTACTGTTGCCTGACTCGGTGCCAGAAGTCTGATCAAGTACCGGTTAGTTTCCGAATAGTTTCTTCCGAGAGATCGTCGTTGAGGTCATCGCCCATCTTGACAGTTTTTCCTCTCGATCCCATTTTCACAGTTTTGCGAGTTCCAGAGGAAATCTGACGAGTTTTTCGCAATTCTTCAATCCCTTCATTGAGAGATTCGAGCATAGCATCATTGCCAATTTGAACCGTGATGCGACGGGCAGTTTCTAGGAGTTTTTCAGCTTGTTGGGGGTTACTCTCTGCCATGCGAGTTGCGTCGTCAACTAATTGGGAAATATTGCGTTGTTGAACGTATCCCATAACTTCTTGATCGACCTGCGCTGTCCCCCCCTGTCCAGGCACAAACTGGACAACAACGTTCTGCGGTAGTAATTCCCCCCGTCGGTTTAAGCCAGGAATGTCATAAGTCAAGCCCAGTTGAGCCAGACGAATTTTTGAACTAGGACGACTATCGATAGCAAATTCTAAGATAAAGATGGTTTCATCCTTTGCTTTGGCGGCACCAATCGGATAGGGAGCTTGATTTAAGGAAAATTCTGCCAAATCGGGATAAACACGGGTAACGCGCAGCAGTTTGACTCCCTGAACAGTTTTTAAGCTCAGGACAAGATTGTTAATCACTTCTTGCTGGGCTTGCTGATAGTCTGCCAGTAGGAGGTTGGGAAGATCGGCAATAGAAACATCGTTACCACTAGCCGTTCCTGGAACAATGTGACGGCAATGCCCTCCCGTCTTGCCGCTTATGTCTGTCAGCAAGTTTTCGTTAAACTCGCCCACACCCAACGCCGTAATCGAAATCCCTTGACTGGCAAATTGTTGGGCTAAGTTTTGGCAATCATCTTCATCAAAGGTGTCGCCATCGGTAAAGATCATGGTATGGCGGCTAGTCATGCTTTGATTAGCTAGGAGAGCCAGGGCTTGATTAATGCCTCTCCCCATACAAGTTCCACCGCTAAAATTTCGCAGTTTAGCGATCGCATCTTCCAGTTGACGGGTTTGGGTAACTGGTGTTAAGCCAATCAGAGTAGAGGCTTGATCGTCAAATTGGATCAGAGCAATCCGATCTTCCGGGGTGAAGCGTCCTGAATTAATCAGGGTGCGAAGCGACTCAATAACCATGTCGATTTTGGCAATGCCGCCCACCACTCTCGTGTATTTCTTCCCATCTTGTATATAGGTTTCGCCGGTGGGTTGAAAATCGCCGGCCACAATTTCGTACATCGAGCCACTGGTGTCAATTAGAAAGACAAAGGTAGTAGAAGGACGGGTTTGAGCGACTTCTCTAGTGGGTCGCAGCTTCAGCATAATAAACAGTCGCTGATCTGGTGTATCGGCCGGTAAAAATTCTCGATGGGGGGTAATAGATACGTTAAGCATTAAAATTTCCTTCAGAGAACAGGTTAAGTGTTGAAAATGTCTTCTAAGGGGGGAAACATTCCCTCCATGGGTTCTATGGCCCCTAAATCGGGGGTAAAAAGAGGGGGTAACTCTTGATATCCTTCGTCTTGGATGTTTTCAATGTTCGACTCGCTCAGTAGCGGTAAATCTAGGGTCAGGACAGTTTCTCGATAGCCTTCTCGGATATCTTCGACCCAAGCGGCGATAATTTGATTGAGACGGTGATCGTTGATAGAGCATGAGCTTCTGGCCTGAAAATGTTTTCGGATTGCTTGGCGAATTTCCTTGGTGAAGATAGCTTCAGGATCATTTTCCTGATCGGCGGTTAGATCTAGAGGATAATCATATCTTTCTGGCGAATTTTTCAGGTGAAGAAAGAATTTATAGACTACCATTTGGGCGGCTAAAATAAGATTAATGAGTTGATAGTATTCGATTGGACGGTTCGGGCGATGTTTTTACCTCTAGCGTAATCTGTCCAAATTTCCGGCGATCACCATCCTTTAATTGATGCTCTAGTTTTTTCATTCCCTTGGCTTGTCCATAGGACGAGTTATACTGCATGATAATGATTTCCCCTTTTTGAAAAACCTGAGCCGTGATCGGGGCATAACCCTGTTTTTTGGGTAAGTAAATATTAGCTTCCGAGGAACTGCCCAAAATGATCGGGCGAGAGCCTAATAAAAATTCTCGTTGTTCCGTAGGACTCCAATGCACGATCAGTTTAGCTTGTCGAGTCAGCAGTTCCAAAAGAGCGATCATCATGCCAATACAAAAACCCAAAATCGCTGAACCTGCTAAACGTCCGGCGATCTCATTACTCGCTCCAGCTTGCAAAACAAAACCCATTCCTCCCATCGCGCCACCGAGAAACCCGCCCAATACCGCCCTGCCGATTTTCAGATTGGGGACAAAACGAGCCATCCCGCCGCCAAGCATTGTCCCTAAAATCGTCCAACCCAGAAGTGGCCCCCCTGGGGCAAGGGTGGGAATGCTTTGAATGAGAAAACGAGAGACAAGGAGTCCTGAGCTACCGGCAACCAATCCAGCAACGATTCCCCCCACTGTACCGATGCTTGTCTCGCCCAGGGAAAGAAGGCGGCGACGACGTTGATAGAGGTTCTGCCCGACAATTAACGCTAAAGAAGCACCCACAGACAGGATAGCTGTCCAGCCACCTGTCCGCAAGGCATCATAGATAAATCTAAATTGAGGGGTTTGCAGTTGGTTTTTAGGAAGAGATTGGCTGAGTAAAGTGTATAAAATTCCTTGATTTTGCTTTTGTTCTCCGATCAGCTGCGAATCATAGATGAGTTTTGCCGCAGATTGAAAGGCTTGGTCAAATTCTCCGGAATTAGCATAGAAGACTTTTTTATCTTCTCCCGTCAGTTGAGTCAGAAAGTTTTGATCGGCATCTCCTGTTCCGACGGCAATAATATTGATTTTTTGGCTCAGAGCAGTTTGACCGATGTTTAGGGTCGCCTCTACAATCGGTTGGCGATCTTCTTCTTTCAGGGTTGTTTCAGCGATGGCTTTACCGATGGTGGGGAGTACACTTTCAAATCCTTGTCGTCCTGCGGCGGTTTCACCGAGTAAGAAGGTTTCTCCAGGTGCGGAGAGTTGCAGTTGTTCAAAAGTAGCGCGATCATCAGGTTGAATGACTAAGTGCAGTTGAGCAATTTGATTTTCCTTTAAAACATTAGTGGTTGCTTCTAAAGAAGGAATTTCTCGATCGGGTATTAAAGGAGGAGCATCGGTAATCAGCAGTACGACTTTGGTTGCATGGGAACGGAAAGGCTGACGGGCAGCTAATGCCAAAGCATCTAAGCTACTTTCTGGCGGATCATTACCGTTAACCTGTTGAATGCTGCCGACTTGCTCACTAAAGCGATCGCTATCAGGGGTGAATACAGAACCATCAAAGTTGAGAATTTGTGGCTCTTCGCCAAATAAGCGATCGCCAAAAGCGATTAGGCCTATTTGAGCATCAAGTTTCCGTTTTTTGAGTTCTTGGGCAAAGTTTTGGATGCCTTGTTGTACTCCGGCGATCTCCTCATTCATACTGCTAGTAACGTCGAGAACAATCATAATATCAATTTGTTCTGGAGAAGGAGCCGGGGCGGGTTGTCCATCTGTAAACAGCAAGATATGACGATCGGAGCTGCTAGACTCTAGTTGCTCAATCGCCGTTGCCAGTCCTAAATCCATTCTTGTCCCCCCACCATCAGATAAATTGTCAATGGCTTGATTGAGGGTGGCTAAATCTGAAGTTAGTCCTGTGCCAATTTGAACCTGACTGCCGAAACCAACCACCGCAAAGCGATTAACCGACCGATCCTGTCGCTCGATAAAGGCTTTTGCGGCATTTTTCGCCTCTTGTAATTTATTGTCATCGTTCATGCTGCCAGAGGTATCAATCAACATTACGACAGATTGAGGATTCTGTTCGACAATTGGCGGACGTTCAGTCACCGTGAGAAAAACCTCTCCTAGCGCGATCGCCGCTACCAGACATCCTCCCGCACCACATAATCCAAAAATTAGGGGTTTTCTGAGATTTCGCCTGATCTGGCCCAATAAGTTCTGCATTTTAATTTCGGGGGAGTATATTATCTATTCGCCAGAAGACCTGTGATTTACGCCAAAGCTGTCACAAAAGTACACAAAAAAAGGATATGGCTGAATAAACAGTCAATTAGTGAGTAAATTGTTCAACCTCTACAGGGATTTGTGTTTCTAAACTACTCGTAATTGAGCTTTGTAAAGTAATCAGTTTTTCGTAACTAATGTCATCGTTTTCAGACTTAATCGACAAATATTGCCAATTCAAAGTAGTATCTGGAATTTTCTAGTTAACATTTTAGGGGGTCTCATTGCTTACACTTATAATCCTATTAAGCCTTCTCTGCATTTAGAGGCAAAAAGCTTACCTGCTCTAACTTCTGCCTTTTTTAAACTGCATCGAACTCACATTTTACCCCTGTCAGCTTTCACCGATATTCAGCAAGCCCTAGGTAAAAAAATTAATTTTTTCAATCAACAATCTCGAATTCTATTGACTGCTCTTGGGCAAAATTATAGGTAAAATGATCGACAATATTAGTATCGCTCAATTCGAGATTATAAAAATCGATCGCTGGTTGATCAAAAAGTGGGCCAGCGTGCCAAGTTCCCACCTCTAATTTAATAAAACAGTCCCCGGGGATGCGAAAAACCCTTAATTTTTCTAAATCCGGTTGAGGATGAGGACTAGGGGGGGCCACTCCTAAAAACCACTCTTGTCCCCCCAAAGAACCAAGACATTGGGTACATTGACTATGACGAGTAATTCGCTTAAATTTACGTCCGCGAGTCTGTAAACGCATAATATAAAAGCGCGGCACACCGTTTTTTAAATGCAGTTGTGCATCGTTTTCATCAAATATTTTCCCGTCATGACTAGGGGTTATTAATTGACCGTAGGGACGGAAACTCTCGGCGGTAATTAGTTGCGATGCCAGGGGACGAATGGTAATCGAATTACTCATAAAAATTACTGCTGACTAACAGTTATAGCTGTACCATCTCGGAGAGAAAGAATATTATTAACGGCAATTCTTTCCCCGGCATTTACTCCAGAAATAACCTGATAAGCTTGCCCTTGAATTGTGCCAACTTGAATTGGTTTTTGTCTTACCACTAAACGCTCCTCGGCATTTTCTTGACCTTCTTTAGCCTTTTCTTTTTCGGCCACAAAAACAAAATTTTGCGCCCCGATGCTAGTCACTGCCGTGGTGGGGATTAATACCCCCGGTTTTTGATCCCAAATTACCCGCGCCCGCACATATTGATTATTGCGAAGACTGCCATCATTAGTAAAGGAAAATTTCACTAAAACCGATTGGGTAGCTTGGGAAACGGTGGGGGAAATAAAAGTTACTTGACCGCGAACCCCCGCACTGCCATCAGGATTAATAATTTCCACGGGCAACCCGACACGCAGACGCGGTTGTAATTCCACGGGAATCTGCACATTTAGTTCCAAAGTTTTATTGTTAGTCAACGAGGTTAATTCTTCACCTAGGGAGATAATATCGCCGACTTTTCTTTGATTAAAATCGCCGACAAAACCATCAATCGGGGCGGTAATAGTGTTAAAAACTAAATTCTGACGGGTCGCCCCTAATTGCCCCTCAGCGCTGGCCACTGCCGCTTGACGACTGTTCACTGTTGCCGCTGCCGCCGCCACCTGTTGCTGTGACGCTAATTCGTTTTGAATGGCGATATTTAATGCTTCTTTGTTTGCCTGTAGGGTAGCTCTAGCCGCCGTCACCTGTTGACGGGCCGCATCACGATTTTTAGACCTGGCCTCTACTTCCGCCCTGGCGGCCTGAATGTCGCGCCGGCGATCATCTAAGTCCTGTTGGGGCTGTGCGCCTTGTTTGACCAGAAATTCGGCTCTTTGTAGGTTTTTTTCCGCTAAATCTAAATTAGCTCTCGCTCTCTGTAAATCGGCTTCGGCGGCGCTCAACGTGGCGATCTGACTTTTAACATTAGCTTCGGCATTGGCCACATTTGCCCGATTCTGGGCAATTTGGGCTTTATTAGCGGATGCTTGAGCTTGTCTTTGCCGTAAATCTGCCTCAGACGCATTGAGGTTCGCTTTGGACGAATTTACTTGGCCGATGCCAGCGTTGACCTGTTGCTGTTGTTGTTCGGGATCCAATTCGGCGATTTTTTGTCCCTGAGTTACCTGATCGCCAGATTTAACGAAAATAGAGCGAATCCGACCGGTAATCTGAGGGGAGACGCTAACACGCTCTTGGGCGATCAAAGTACCCACAAATTCGCTACTTTGCACTAATTTGTCGGTGCCGAGGGTTTGCAGTTTGACGGGAACGGCCGCCGGTCCGGTGGCCTGGGGGGATTGGGGGGCGCAACCGGCGACAATTAGGGAAACTGCGATCGACGAACCGATCGCTCTCGATACGTTAACGGATCGTTTAATCATTGTTAAATTTAGGGGTTTTTGGCGGAAAAAGTGCTAGTAAATCGGAAAAAAGGGAAGATGAGGAGAGAAGCTTTTCCTTAAATTTTACTCTACAGAATTGATCGCCGTGATCGCTGTTTGTCTTTGATCCAGACTAACAATATTACAGGTAACTAATCTTTGGGCGAGGGTGGTGTATTCTAGGCGACCACCGGCGATCTGATATTCGTCCCGGGGCGCCGGCAGATGACCGACGGGAGCATTGAGGGTATAGTTAAGATTTTCTTTAAAAATAATCCAATCACCATCTTTACGCCAACCGATACGATCGCCAAAAGTTTGAAAATTTTCGATCGCCACTAAGCGCCCCGGTCGATTACCTGTCTCGATAAAAATGCGAAATTGGGTACTGAAACTAAAACGACCTCCGGAAGCTTCTTTCCAGAGTTGATCCATCTTTTGCAGATCCCAACAGGCCAATTTTTGCAGATCTTCCATGGTAAACCAGCCCTGTAATTCCCGCCCTGTCGCTTTCAGCATTAAATTACGGGTTTCATCGTTAGCTTGCCGCCAATTTTGTTGAGTGAGGAAATTTTTCAGGCGAGTGTAATTAATGCCCGTGGTCGGTGATACCATTTCCCCAGAGGTGGTAGTCTGGGCAACGATCGCCGGCAAGGGATTGAGAAATAAAGCGATCGCAAGAGTGATCTGACACAAGGAAAAATTAATTCTCATCGAAAATTTTGGGTCTGAAACCCCGTCGTTCTACGACGGCTTTACTGTTAAATATTAGCGCATTTACAAAATATATACTAGAATGTGAAATATGGAAAAAGCCTATTCTTACCGATTTTACCCCACACCAGAACAAGAGTCGCTATTGCGGCGCACTTTGGGCTGTGTAAGATTAGTTTACAATAAAGCTCTCCATCTCAGAACACAAGCTTGGTACGAAAAGCAAGAAAGAGTAGGCTACGCTCAAACTTCTTCAATGCTAACCGAGTGGAAAAAGCAAGAAGAATTAGACTTTCTCAATGAAGTAAGCTGTGTACCTTTACAACAAGGGTTAAGACATTTACAAACAGCTTTTACCAATTTCTTTGCTGGTCGTACTAAGTATCC
>SFBL01000184.1 GCA_007095785.1 Microcystis aeruginosa Ma_SC_T_19800800_S464 | reverse complement strand
GACTTGATTCCCCCCTAACCCCCCTTGATAAGGGGATTGATCCCCCCCTAACCCCCCTTGATAAGGGGATTGATCCCCCCCTAACCCCCCTTGATAAGGGGGGAGATGAGGTTGATATAAGTCTTTTAGGGTCTGGAGATGGGGTAAGTTGGCCAAAACGGTTTGTTCATCTATCCCAAAATCAATAAAACAAGCCACTTCATCCACACCGATGGACTGCAAATGATCAATAATTTGACGGCAGGTTTCAGGTGTGCCAATTAAGGCACTGGTTTCTGTATAGCGTTTATAGGCAGAAGCGAGGAGAAAGTCCCGATCTTCTTCTCTTAACTGTTCAAAATCCACTTTCATGCCCTGGCTCTTGACCATATTTTGCAAGAGTCCAACCGAAGAGGTGAGGTATTGCCCAAAGGGTTGGCGGGCCTGTTCTCGAACTTGTTCTAAATCATTGCCAACAAAAGTATGCAGGAGAACTGTCACCGTTCCCGACGCGGGATTATAACCATGCTCTGCTAAAGATTGACGATATAGAGCAATATTACGAGCTAAATCTTCCACGCTTTGCCCCATCAGATTGGTAAGGATATTAGCACCGATCGCCCCTGCTCTGATATAGGTATCGGGATTATTGACAATAGTAATCCAGGTGGGTAATTGGGACTGCATCGGTTGGGGATAGGTTTTCACCTCTACCATTTGACCCTTTCCGTCTGGTACGGCGATCGCTTCTCCCCGCCAAAGTTTCTGGACATTCTCAATTTCACGGAACATCAGTTCACGGTGCTGACCAAAGGACTGGGGAGCCAACACAAAATCCTGGGAATGCCAACCCGATGCAAAGGCAATACCGACGCGCCCCTGGGAAAGATTATCCACGACGGCCCATTCTTCAGCCACTCGGATTGAATTGTGCAGAGGTAAAACCACACTGCCTGATCGCAGTTGAATCTGTTTGGTTTCCCGTGCTAAAGCCGCCGCCAAAACCGAAGGATTGGGAGAAAAACCACCAAAAGCGTGGAAATGACGTTCTGGAATCCAAAGGGCCGTAAAACCAGCGCGATCGCCAAATTTAGCCCCTTCAAACAGTAAGTTATATTTATTGGGGTTAAATTCTGCTTCATAGCTACCAAAGTAGTAGAGGCTAAACTGTATAGTTTTTGTGACTTGAGACCCGCTCCCTTTCCCTAACTTAACGTTACTAACAGAACGAGAATTTCCTCCCTTATCAAGAGCGACATCAACATCTCCCCCCTTATCAAGGGGGGTTAGGGGGGGATCAATCCCCTTATCAAGGGGGGTTAGGGGGGGATCAATTTGAGGCGTTGGCACTGGCCAGGAGGGCTTTTTTGCGGGGATAAAACCCCCCTGACGCAGTTCTACAACGCTATCTTTAACCGCTTGGACAAATTGGGCAAGATCGGCTTCCGTATGGGCGGTTGAAAGAAAATGTTTACGCCATTCCCAGACATAAATACCTTTTTCTACCATGTGATAGAAAAGTAAATCCAAATTGCCAGAGAGGGCAAACCGGAAGAAAGAACTAAACTGTTCAATTTTAATGGGAACTTCTTCTGCTTGAAAATAGCGATTGAGGGTATTGGCTAAGGCCGCAGTGCGTTCTGTTAATTGTTGTTGCAGACCTTGCCCCTGCTCCTTCAAATGGGTAAGGACAGCCCTAGCCGCTACCATTGCTAACGGATGCTGATTAAAGGTTCCCCCAAAAAAGGTTCTGTCCACCCCAGGATAGGATTTATCGCCATAACGCCACATTCCCCCGTCAATACCATCTAAATAATCAGCCTTACCCGCTATGACCCCAATGGGCATTCCCCCCGCAACGACTTTGCCATAGGTGGCAATATCCGCCTGTACTCCAAATAAAGCTTGCGCTCCCCCTGGATGTGATCGAAAACCCGTAATCATTTCATCAAAAATTAGAGCGATTCCCATCTGACTGGTAATTTGTCGCAAACTTTGGAGAAATTGCTTGGGTTGTAGTAAAGGATTACCACTTTGAATCGGTTCTACTAAGACCGCCGCTAAATCCTGTCCCTGGCTTTTTAAATAATCCAAAGCCTCCGCACTGCCATAGTCTAATACCACCACATCGGAACCAAGGCTGGGGGGAACGCCTAGAGCTAGGGGAAGGGAGTGGGGTTGATTATCAATAATTTGGTTTCTAAAAAGGGTTCCGTCCGCATGGCCATGATAGGAGCCTTCAAAGATGGCAATTTTACTCCGACCTGTTGTTGCCCTGGCGATACGAATAGCGGCCATTACGGCTTCGGTTCCAGAGTTGCAAAAACAAGCTCGTTCGGCTCCTGTTAGTTCACAAATTAAGGCGGCCACTTCTCCCACAATTGGCGATCGCGGATTGAGATGAATGCCTTCAGTGAGTTGGCTTTGTAGGGCCGACATAATGAAGTCTGGTTGATGCCCAAACAGCGTTACCCCTTGCCCCATCGTCATATCAATATATTCATTACCGTCCACATCCCAAATTCTTGATCCTTGAGAACGTTGGGCCACAATGGGATAGAGCATCTCTTTAATGGACATACGGAATCCGACCGAGGCTCGACTATCTGCTAAACGCGGGCGATCACGTTGCACAATTTGCTTAGAGGTTTTGGTACGTTCCGTAAAGCGAGCAATTAATGCCTCTAGATGTTGCTGTTGTTGGGGAGTTAATCCACCTGTGGGTGGTTTTTTCGGCCCCCAGGGAGTGGCTGTTACTGTCGGTTTAGGAGCAGAAGCTTGATTGCTGGTTTGACGGGTGCGACTGGCTATTGGCTCTAGGTTCGCCGCTAATTGCTGGGGGGGAATTAACTGTTGTGTAAGTCCGTTTGACCTATTTTGACTGACGGAAGATGGGGAATTTTCTGTGGTTCGGGGAGTCATCGGGGCAAAATTGGCCGTTTGCAAGACCTCTAACTGTTTGGCCATCAGTTGTAACTGTTGACCCATAATATTTTCCAGGGCAGAACTAGAAACGGTTGAACCTGAGGCTGTTACCGCACTGGTTTGTGGCACAGAAACTTGAGGCACTTCAACTCCTCCCATTCCCCCTGCTCCTCCCATTCCTGCAAGGGGGGCGATCGCCGAAACCTTTGGAGAAGCCGTTTGACCTTGAAAGCCGTTGGTATTAGAACTCAGCACGACATTGGGCGATCGGTTATTTGAGCAGGCAATGGGCGCAGAAAACACCTCGGCATTAACTTGAGTATTTTGGAAATCATTAGCCAGATTTTGAGCCAAATAAATAGCTAAAGCATCTAAATTTGATAACTCCTCAAATAACTGACGCATAGCAATTTTAACGTTATAGGTATTTTCAATCCGTCTGACCGCCTCAACCATGACAATGGAATCTGCCCCCATCTCCAAAAAAGGCGTATGAACATTGACATCAGCAGGAGACAATTGCAGTAAATTCCCCACTAGGGTTTGCAATGTGATTAAAATCTCCTGTTGTTTTTGATTGCTGGAGATAGCTTGGACATTAGTGGCATTGGTCGTCATGGTTGTTTCTTGAGCAGTCGGTTTAACGGTTTCAAGCCAATAGCGTTGACGTTGAAAAGGATAGGTCGGTAAGGCCAGTAAATTTTGTGAATAGTTTACATGAAAACCTTCCCAGTTTATTTTTGCCCCTTGGCAATCATAGAGAATCGCCAAACTATTTAGTAGGCTTTGTTCATCTTCTTGAGGAGGGGCGAGGGAAAATAGCCAAGTGGTCGATCTTTCTGGACAACATTGTTGACCCAATCGAGATAAAGTCGGTTTCGGACTGACTTCTAAAAAAAGACTGAATTTCTGCTCGATCAGCGTTTGGATACTCGCATAAAATTGTACAGGGTTGCGTGCCTGATTTCGCCAGTAACGAGCGTCAATAGTTGCTCCTTCTGGTAGAACTTCCCCCGTTAAATTAGCAACTAAGGGAATTTGCAGGGGTTGGTAAGAAATTGCAGCAGCTTCCTGTTCTAAAGAATCTAAAATCGGTTCCAATAAAGGTGAGTGAAAAGCATGGGAAACTTTCAAAGGACGGACTTCTATTGCTTCTGCGGTTAAATGAACGATAATTTCTTCAATAGCCGTCGCTTTTCCTGAAATAACAAAATTTTCTGGTCCATTAACAGCAGCGATAGCTACATCAGTCCTATAGGGCTGAATAACTGCTTTAACCCGCTCTTCTGCGGCAAAAACGGCGATCATTGTCCCATTCTTGGGGAGAGACTGCATCAGTTTTGCCCGTTTGGCAATCAGTGTTAATCCGTCTTCTAAGCTTAAGGCTCCGGCAACGGTGGCCGCCACATATTCACCGACACTGTGACCAATGACTGCCGCCGGTTCTATTCCCCAGGAACGCCATAACTGTGCTAGGGCATACTCGAATGCGAATAAAGTGGGTTGGGTATAGGCAGTCTGCTCTAGGTAAAAACTCGCTGTTTCGGCTTCTGGGTCAGCAGGATAGAGAATGTCTAAGAGGGGTTTATTTAAATGGGGTCGCAGGATTTCAGCACAGCGATCCAAGGTTTGGCGAAAGATGGGTTGGGTTTCGTACAGTTGACGACCCATACCTACATATTGAGAACCTTGACCGGCAAATAGAAAAACAATTTTAGGTTTTTTCTTTTTGTTAATACTCTTCGGTTCTCTCATCCTTTCTTGGTTACTAAAGTTCTCTAACTTCTGCAACATTTCTAAGCGATCTCTAGCCACTACTCCTAAACGATGATTAAAGTGCGATCGCCGACTATTGGCCGTAAAACAAACATCAGTGAGAGAAATTTCAGGATGATCAACTAAATACTTTTGATAACAATGGACTAAGGCTTTTAAGGCTTCTTCATTCTTGGCAGATAAAGTCAGCAAATGCCAGGGACGTTCCATCAACTTCTGCCCATTTTGTTGATTGTTTTTAACGGTGACAGGGGCTTCGCTAAGAATCACATGGGAATTTGTCCCCCCAAACCCAAAGGAACTGATACCGGCTAAACGTCGTTCGACACCGTTTTCACCAGGCTTAGGGGGTTTGGTCCGCCAGGGTTGAGCCTGAGTGGGAATCGCAAAAGCTGTGTCAGCTAGGGAAATATAGGGATTAAGGGTTTTAAAGTGGAGATTAGGGGGAATTTCTTGGTGCTGTAGGCAGAGAACGACCTTAATCAGACCTGCAATTCCCGCCGCCGCTTCTAAATGACCAATGTTGGTTTTCACAGAACCGAGCCAACAGGTTTGATCGAGCGATCGCTTTTCACCCAAAACCGCTTTCAGAGATTTAACTTCGATCGGATCCCCCAATTCTGTCCCCGTGCCATGGGCTTCGACATAGCTAATCTGGGCCGGTTTTACCCTGGCATTTTCCAGGGCCTGACGAATCACCGCCTGTTGAGCAGGGCCATTAGGGGCCGTGAGTCCATTACTTAAACCATCCTGATTCACCGCCGAACCTTCAATCACTGCTAAAACGCGATCGCCGTTTTGAATGGCATCTTCTAGGCGTTTAAGGATGATCACCCCACAGCCTTCCGAACGGACGTAACCATTGGCACTCGCATCAAAGGTCTTGCAACGACTGTCGGGGGCCATCATTCTCGCTTGGGAAAAAACGATGGTTGCCTCTGGCGACAAAACTAAGTTAACTCCCCCCACGAGACAGAGGTTCGATTCCTGATGTTGCAGACTCTGACAGGCTAAGTGAACAGCAACCAGAGAGGAGGAACAAGCCGTATCTACCGCCAAACTAGGGCCACGCAAATCAAAAACGTAGGACAAACGGTTAGCCGCAATACTCGTACTGTTACCTGTGCCGGCATAACCCGTCAAATTAGAGAGATTGTGATAGGTTAAGTGACGATAATCTGAACCACCAATACCAATAAATACCCCTGATTGGCTACCAGCTAAGGTTTCAGGCACAATTGCAGCATTTTCTAAGGCTTCCCAGGTGACTTCTAGTAATAGTCTTTGTTGAGGGTCTAGATAGGTGGCTTCTAGGGGAGAAATTCGGAAAAATTGCGGATCAAACTGATCCACATTTGGCAAAAAACCGCCCTGGCGACTATACATTTTTGCCGTCGTTCCTGGCGTGGAATCATAAAATTTGCCCATATCCCAACGTTCACGGGGAATATCGGCGATCACATCCACCCCATCTCGCATGAGGTGCCAGAAAGCCTCTGGGTTATCCGCCCCAGGAAAACGACATCCCATACCAATAATTGCAATGGAACCCATAGAAATTTCCCTGACTGCGATCGTCCTAATTTAATACGGTTACAGTTTCTTTAAATTGAAGAAAAGCTTTAATGTTATTGGTGATCGCCCGTTCAATTGACCCCCCAGCTTTCATGAGCCGCATTTCACGGTTAACTGGCCATAGATAATCCAAACTATCGGTCAAACGTAACATATTCTTCAGCATTTTTTGATGATACTTAACTTGTACATGGAAGCCTTGATGCTCTTGACACAAACATTTCTCTAACCAATAGAGGGACTCTTCTTCTGACATTCCAAACAAAGGAGAACGCAAAATCTTATCGTAATAGGATAAAAAAGCAGCGTCCTGTCGGAAAGTACTTGCTATCCCCAAGGATAAACCCCCTAAAAAGCCTTGTTGCATCCGATAAAAAACTAAATTGCCGATAAACTGTTCATAGCCTGTCGGCTTAGAAAAATCTTTGTATAAATCACGGCCAATTAATTGGGAAGTCGTGGTATGAAAAGCTTCGTCTAAAAGATGATAATGGGAAATTGCTGTAGGGATAGGAATAAATTCTTCTTTTTTTTCTAATTCCCTGAAATAGCGAGAATATTGATATTCATACGTCTTTAAATTCATATTACCCGTTAAACGATAGGTATAGTGCTGGCAAGCTAAAAAAGGAGAACTACCCCAATGAAAAGCAAAAAACTGGAGCAAAGGCTGAGGATTTGCTACCCCAAAATAACCTTTACTGGAAGCATTAAGCAATACACCTTTTTTTTCTAATTCTAATAAATAAGAAGAGTAATACTCTGATGAATTTTTGACTAGGGCTTTGCTCAAAGAACGTAATCCTTTATATTGGAGTTCTGAGTAAGAAGAAGTAGAACTGAGGTTCAAAATTTTCTCTCCTACCTTCGATGCTGTTTTTCTTAGGTTTCCAGGCTTAGACACTGAATTTTTATTGGATTTTAGTTTTAAAGCTTGTTTTCCTAAAAGAGCGATTTTTGTTTTGCTAACAATATTTTGAAACGCATGAATATGATATTTTTCTTGATGACTCTCATGATCTAAGGTTGAGCAAAGAGAATCGTAGCCACCGACCTTGGCAAAGACTCCAGCTGTCACCTGATTGTAGTTAATCGTACTGGCTTCACTGGCCGCAACGGCATCATACTGTGCGCCCCAATATAAATGGTTGAGAGCTAATTTTTGAGAATCGGAAGCCTGCTCATAGAGAGGAGTTCCATACAAAATGGATAGCTCAGGGACTCCCCATAAATGTTGACTGTTACTGGCATAATCAAAGCTTTTGTCAAGGGCTTCAATCTTTTCGGTATAGTCAGATTCTAAATTATGACGAAGATTAACCTCATTGAGTTTGAGATGTCTTAAGGGCGGCTGATTGGAGATTGGGGAATTTTCGGTCTTGGAGTCTTGAATTGTATTCATAGTTTTTTCAAAGAATAATTGGGTTCAATTTTTCTGTCGAGATGCAGGACTATCGCTCAAAAAAGCCATCTTATTGGCTCTCTTGGATTAATGGTGTTAGTTGTTAAATTCGCTACTTTTGGGCGCAAGCAGTTTGATAAACTCACTGACCACCTTGCGCCTCTACGATTATAACCCTTATGTAGGGGCGAATTGCGTTCGCCCTTGAATGACATAAAATAAACCTATCACCCCAATTCCTAGAGACCCCTTTATTTTAGAATATTCATTTAAGAAAATCCTAATTTTCTGGCATAAATCGGCAAAAGTGTTAGGATTCGCTGACTTGTTTAGCCAACTTTTCTAGTGTCGGATAATCGTAGATCAGGGTGCGATCTAAATCTCGTCCTAACCAATCCTCTAGATCAGCGATCAAAGCAACTGCCATAGAAGAATCCAGTCCATATTCATCAAAGGGAACGCTCAGATCAATCTCGTCTTCGTCCACTTCCATCATCTCTGTCATGTAAGCCACTAACCAGTTCTGAATTTCCGTTAGGGTCGGTTGTTTTTTGTCGTTTGGAATTTCTGTGGACATTAGACTCAGTTTGCTTTTTTTAGAAATGTAGTTAAAGTTTAAGGAATTTTCAGGTCTAGGGACGTGGACTTAAGGGGAGAGAAAGAATTGGTCGAAGTTTCAATCGATGTACGAGTTTAACACATGAAGTGCCGATCAAGAAATTTTCTTAGTCCAAAATTTCCAAGCTTCCCTCTAAAAATTTGGCCCGACAGCCACGACGCTGAATTTTACCGCTAGAGGTTTTTGGTAAACTGCCAGTCCTGATCAGCGCGATCGCATAAACCTGTAAATCATATTCCTGGACAACGGCTTTACGAATAGCTCTTTTTACCTCGTCTATATCTATTTTCCGTAGCCAGGTGCGCTCCACTTCCTGAACCACCACAAGTCGTTCTTCCCCCTTGACTTCAACGGTAAAGGCCGCCCCACAACTGGGACGCAGAGCAGGGTGACTATTTTGGACGGTATATTCAATATCCTGGGGATAATTATTGCGGCCTCGAATAAGAATAATTTCCTTGAGCCGACCTGTAACAAACAATTCACCGTCTTTGATAAAGCCCAAGTCTCCTGTTCGCAGAAAAGGCCCGGCTCCTGTATCGGCCAAATAAGCTTGAAAGGTTTCCTGAGTCTCTTGAGGTTTTCCCCAATAACCCTGGGCGATTGTTGAACCTGATACCCAAATTTCGCCGACAATTTCAGGGGAGCAAGGTTTCAGGGTTTCAGGATTGACAATGACGATTTGAGTATCAATTGTTGTCCAGCCGCAGCCCACGAGGGTCTGCACATTGGTATCTGTTTCAGTGGCTCCCACAATCTTATTTTTTTCTAAAGCATTAGCCTGAACGGGATAAAAGTAAGAGGGACTGTCATAACTAACCGCCGTAACTACCAGGGTGGCTTCTGCCAAACCGTAGCCAGGACAAAGGGCCGTGGCCTTGAAACCAGAAACTTGAAAAGCCTCCGCAAATTTTTTTAGTACCTCTGCTCTGACGGGTTCGGACCCATTCAAAGTCATGCGCCAATGGCTTAGGTCTAACGTGGCCCGTTTTTCAGGAGGAATTTTCCGTACACAAAGATCGTAGGCAAAATTGGGGGCTGCACTATGGGTTGCTTTTTTATCGGAAAGGGCTTGTAACCAACGTAATGGTCGTTCCACAAAGTTGGCAGGGGCCATCATGTAACAAAGGAATCCTTTGTACAAAGGCTGAATAACCCCATAAATCAGACCCATATCATGAAAGGTTGGTAGCCAAGTGACCATTACGCTATCTTGATCATGGCCCCAAACATGATCTATAAAGGCTGAATTAATCAACAAGTTATGGTGACTGACCATTACTCCCTTTGGAGTTCCTGTTGAACCAGAGGTGTATTGTAAAAAAGCGAGGGTATTTTTTTCTAGAGTCGGTTCTTGCCAATTCGCACTGAGGTGATGGTCAATTTCATCGGTAACGACCCATTGCATCTCTGCCAATTCCGAGTCTTTGGCCCATTGGTTCTCCAACGTGGGGAAGAGGGCCGCATTGGTAAAGGTGAATCGGGCTTGGGAATCGGCAATAATGGCCTGTAAGCGAAATAGGTTTTGATTGCGTCGGGGGGGATAGGCGGGAATAGCGACGACTTCCGCGTACAAGCAACCAAAAAAAGCTGAAATAAAATCTAGTCCCGGGGGATAGAGCAGTAAACCCCTTTCGCCCTTGGCTTCTAAGGATTGTAGATGAGCGGCGATCGCCCTAGCATTTTGATCCAGTTCTCCATAGGTTAAACGAGCCTCTTCGGTCTCTCCGTTTCGCAGGAAAATATAGGCGATGCGTTCAGGTTGAGTGCTTGCCCGATAACGGAGTAACTCAACTAGGGTTGAGAATTTATTCAAGGGTTCTTGCAGATCACCATAGTTAATAGTCATCTAAGTACAGGACAAAAAGCTGGAAAAGTAGGCGGGAGTAGGTTTTTATGAGAAATAGCACTAATCTCGAAACCCCCGTGAACCAGTATAGGGGAAAAGTCCCTGAATTTTACCCCCGATCCCTCCAATGGTCGGCACCTTTTGAGGGAAAAAAAAGTCTAAAAGCCTTATCCAACCAGGTTTTTAGATTTATTCAGCCAGCCCTAATTAATTTTTGAGGGGTCAAAAACGGCAAAAATAAGGATTAAATCGCATAAAATTTGTAAATAGACTATTTAATTGATTATTATTCATTCCTAATTCTCCTGACTACTGACTACTGACTACTGCCTACTGACTCCTAACCCTAACAACAATTTTTGATTTTTACAAGAGGTCTTATTTTAACCTATCATTTGGCAATGCTATAATAAAATTATACCATTTTTCTTTATTCGTAGCAGGCATAACCTGGTGCATCTCCTATTGGTGATTTTCTCTCACATATTAATCGGTAGTTTCCCTAGAGGTAAACTTTTATGATCGTCAATAAGCGAGAACTCAAGCAAACCTTAAATCGGGTGTACTTGAAAATCAAGCCTGATACTGAAACAATTCAGGTTTTTCAAGCTAATTTGACGCGCTTGTTGGAGCAATGTGACAGCAAAAAGTCTGAAGAGTTTAATAAAAATTTGCTGATAGATTTTTTGAAAAATACCTATTATACTGATCGCTATTTTATCAATACAAAAGAGCGCATTGATCTGGTGATTCATAATAACCAGGATGTTAAAAGTCCAGTGGGGGTCATTTTTGAGACGAAGAAGCCTACTCGGACAATAAATGCAGAAATGCCAAGACTGGATCATCTCAATACCAAGGCTTTTCAGCAGTTAGT
>SFBL01000183.1 GCA_007095785.1 Microcystis aeruginosa Ma_SC_T_19800800_S464 | reverse complement strand
CCAGACATCGATAATTTTTTGGCGAAAATCTACAGAATAGGGTCTCATAGGAAGCTGGTAAGTTCTATTATTTGTCTATTTGCTTTCCATTGTACCTCATAGCTCCAAGAATTGCTATATATCAATAAAAAATATATCAAACTATACTTTTTTCATCCCATGTCCAAGGGGCAGTTTTATTGCCCTCGCACAAGCTCCTAACGATAAGGCATTTGGCTTAAATATAGTTTTAATCTAAAGCTTAGGCCAGAAAAATCCCAAAATTGATTGTATTTTCTTGCTAAAGAGGATATGATGTTATCGTATAATCCATCTAAAACGGTATATTTGCTATGAGTATTCAGTTCTAATAAAGACTGGAAGACTTGAATTAATCCACAAGTTTTTAAAACGTTAAAATGCGAATTATTCTCATTATTAGGCATACTTTTTATGCTATCATAGAATCGGACTTGGCTTGATAAATTTACATTTTCTCCTTCAATTTTAAAACCTTGAAAATTTTCTTGTTCCCAAATTTCTTTCAATCTATATAAAGATAAGCCATTTTCAATCCTTTTTTCTTCCGTTGCTAAAATACCTTGATCCCCTACTAGAGTTATCGCACCATCTAATCGCTTATAAGGTTCTTTAACACAACCAAGTAATCCATTTTTAAACTTATAATTTATGTTTACATCTTGTTGACTTGAAGATACTATTTGAGAATAAACAATTTTTTCAAAGTTCGAGAATGAGCGAATTAAAGCCAATCCATGATATCTATATCCCGACTGCTCTAAAAAAATTTTTTGTAGTTTACCTAAAAATCCTTTTTTGACAAATTCTCGCATTAAATCAAATTGTGGAAAATTCATAAAATCTTCCGTGACAATTACTTTTTTAAATTTATTTAATACTTTAACAGCATCCAAATCATTTAAAGGCAAAACGGGAGTATCGATAATTAAAATTAAATTAGAAGAATATGGAGCTAATTTTTGTAAAACTTGTTTATTGTTTTTTAAGGTAATAGACAAGATCACTAAATCTACTTTGGAAAAATCTACTTGCTCTAATTTCTCTATACTAGGAATTCCCCACTTTTGAGCAACCGCATTTCGTTTAGCTTCTGTTCTTGAGTGAACTCCAGTAATTTCAAAATGCTCCTTAACACAGCTTAAAGCTGGTAGATAGTTAGTTTTGATCCGATTTCCCGATCCGATGATTAAAGTAGAATACATAGCTCAATTTGTTAATAGTTTTTGCTAGGTAATAATTCGGTTTCAAGAGAGTTTTTTTTCAATTTTTGCTTAAGTAGTTTCCAATTATGTTTAAGTAAATATTTTAACCCCAGATCCATAGAAGAGTTGAAAGATGGGATTATTACACTCGGATACGGTTCGCACAAGGATGGCTGACTGATTATTTCTTGTAGAGATTTAGCTGGGTGATCTGGATTAGCTAAATATTCTAAAAAAACATTCTTGGGGGCAGCAAGTTTTCGCAACTCTACAAATTCAGTTAAATTTATGCGACCATTGTTCAGCCCACGAGGCTGGAAAGAAAATTTAATAACTCGTCGTCGACTAGAACTATAATTTGGACAAGCTCGATGCCAGAAAAATCGATTAAAAAAGAAAACGGCTCCAGCCTTGTCTATAACTTTCAAGGTTTTTTCTTTCGGTTTAAAATATGAGAATGGCGATGCCAATCTAATTTCAAATGGGCCATTTTCTTCATCCACATCTGTTAGATAAATAAACATGCTGATGTGGTTGGCTCCCTTAGGATTATATTCAAAAGCACATTCTTCATCTCTATGCCAACCGAGATTTTCTCCCCAATGAATATGTGATTGCGCTTGGGAAGCCTTAATCTCATAAGCATGACAATGATAAAAGATAGCATCTGGCATTAAATGACAAAGTAGAGATTGTATTTGCTCATTAAAAATTTTATCTAGAATGCCAAGCTCAAAAAGTACATTGGCTTTTACATAGGCTCTACCCTTATCCTCTTGAACAATAAAAAGAGGGCTTAGTAACATATTCCATTCTTCAATAAGTTTTGGTGAATAAGATAAGCTATTTAAGAAAAAACCTTTTTCTACTAATGCTTCAAAGGGACTCATAATTTTAACTTTTTAATTAATAACATAGTGGTTCTCGCATCCGTGCGGCACACTCAAACCTTTGCTGATTAAGCTGTTCAGGATCGGGAATGTACCTCTTGTGAATCAGAAACGCTATAGTCATGTCTAATGTACTTTAGCACAGTCTGTCAAATTTTGCAAATCAAGGTCGGATTGGCCAGCAATTCTCATTTTAAGGTTTCATGACATAAAAAGCCTTATAACAAGAGGGTTGTACAATTCTTAACAATTTTATGATCGCTGAAACGGCGCAAAATCGTTCTGAATTTATTTTTGCTGCGGATTGGCCAAAACCCTGTTGTTTGATATACTCCCACCGTCACAGCGTAGCTTGACGGTGGGAGTATGTCAATGAATTACTTGGCAATGCGAAAATTTTCGAGAACAGAAATGAACCGCAACCAGCTAGAGAACTGGAATTTCACGAGCAAGTCACTAAGCCCCAAAAGTATTGCTCTGCAAGGATCGTAGCCGAAAAAGCAAAACTACGGGTTTTCCTGTGGATGGGGTTTAACGAGGTTCAGATTAACGGGATTCTGGCACCATGCCATCCCAGATGGAGTGGAAGGGCTTGCTTTAATGCGCTACACTGGTTGATAGGATTTTAGAATCGCCTCTATTTCTCATGAAACCCTACTTACGCTCACTTTTCAAGCTTTTGGCCCTCTACTTAGAATTTCATCGTGTCAATTCGTTACGCTCTTAGTGATAGAATAATGACCTTACTTGAGTTAGTCAGATGAAATGTATCAGCAACCAATTAATCAAACTTAACAGGAAGTACAGGAGAGCCTAGATAATTATGAGTAAAATTTCTAATTTTTTCAAAAAAGCTCTGAACAAGATATTACAGACTAAATATCCTTTTACACCTCAAAAAGTTTTAAAATTACTGCCAGCAAAAATTTTAGGGAAAATATCTGATAATTCTTTGAAAACAATACCCATTAAGGGAATAGTAGAAAATAAACTGTCCAATGGAAAATTATTGTTAATGAAAACTGAAGGAAATGATCGGATCGCTTCACTATGTTTTTTTAAAGGAATATATGGTTTCGAAACAGAAACAATTACAGTATTTGAACAATTGCTTAAGCATTGTAAAGTTTTTCTAGATATTGGAGCTAATATAGGGTTTTATTCGTTATTCGCTGCTCTTAACAATACGGATGAAACAATAAAAATTTATTCCTTTGAACCGCTACCCCTAGTTTTTTCACGACTAAAAGAGAATATTCAGCTTAATAAAACTTCAAATATATACCCTATTTGTGCAGCCATCAATAATTATGATGGCTCGGTCGAGTTACTGGTTAAAAAACATGGTTTTTCGATGCCAACCCTTTCCACAATAAAGGTATCAAAATCCCAAGAGTCTTCAGAATTAATTAATGTTGAGTCGTTAAAAGTTGATACATTTGTAAGCAAAAATAACATTCCTCAAGTTGATTTAATAAAAATAGATATTGAGGGAGCAGAGATGAATGCGATTCAAGGAGCTAAACAAGTTATTCAAAGAGATCACCCTATTATTATTTATGAAAGTGGTGGGAGAAAACAAGCAAGAAATATCCACAACACAGTTTCAGAAACGGTCAATTATTTGTGCTTCTTAATGACCAATGAGGGATTAGTTCCTGTTGATAAAATTAGTACAGAAAACTTCGGGTATAATTATCTGCTTGTTCCTCAGGAGAAGATGTCAATAATAAACGCAATATCTAAGGTATTATGAGAGTCTAAGCTGTATGTAGCGATTCCTATAGCTGTACTCGGTGATTTTGTAGATTTGTTATACCAATTCTCCCCAAGTGTTGAATGTTAAAAAAGGTGTTGAGTTTTAGGGCAAATTCATTCTCAAAAATTGTCAAGTCTCTTTTATGGCTGAGATTTGTTTTAGATCAAAGTCTGACGAGCATGGGGGACAAATCTATACTTCATTAATCGTTTATCTGATCTTAAAATTGGGAGAAATCCCCAAGAAATTGGCAGAAAAGCCAGTTGATAAACTGCCCTATCTTCCAGCTTGTCCGTGTCAAGAAATCAGCTTTGTACACTGGATTGATAAGGTAATGAAATGTTATAGTCATTTCAGATAAATCTGATGCACTCTAGACCGATGAAACTCTTAGGAACTCTGGCATTGATATTCTCAATTTTAATTGAAATGACTATAATAAATGTCGTCGAGATCGGATATTTATATTGGCAAATATTAAGTTTTATTACAGGATTTGACATTCGCGCCTATTCCCTATTCCCTTATCATTAGGATAAGCTTTTGAGATCAGGCAACAGGCAACAGTAAAGGGATGGGCGGTTAAAATATATCTTAGCTTAAGGACTAGAGAATATTATGAGACTAGAAAGAGAAGATTTTGATTGGGCGGTACAACAAAACCTAATTGCTGCCAGCCAAGCTGAAAATTTATGGACAGCTTTTTTGTCCCGTTATCCCCAAGAAGATGAAGTTAATCGTCCTCGCTTTAATTTCGCTAATGTGGCTTACTATTTTGGGGCATTAATTGTTATCTCTGCTCTGGGGTGGTTTATGAACGAAGCTTGGGAGAGTTTCGGCGGTGCAGGCTTATTTTTTATCGCCCTGTTTTATGCAATTTGTTTTATTTTCACGGGAAAAAATCTCTATTTTCAGCAAAATCTCAAAATCCCCGGCGGCCTTTTATTTACCATGGCAGTGGCAATGACTCCCTTGGCAATCTATGGTTTACAACGCTGGACAGGATACTGGCAAGCCGGAAATATGGCCATTTATCCAGATTTCTATACCTGGACTAAAGGCAGTTGGTTTTTAATGGAATTAGGCACGATTATCGCAGGATTAATAACTTTGCGATTTGTTAAATTTCCTTTTTTAACTGCACCCATTGCCTTTAGTTTATGGTATATGTCAATGGACTTAACCTCTTTACTATTTGGAGAGGACGAATATACATGGAGACTGCGACTGTGGGTATCCTTTTGGTTGGGAATTGCCTGTTTAATAACTGCCTATTTAATTGATGTACGTCAGCGTCGCAGTCGTGGAGATTTTGCTTTTTGGCTATACCTATTCGGATTGATTATGTTTTGGTTTAGTCTATCTCTCCTCATGGATGATAATGAAGCACAACGATTTTTGTACTGTCTAATTAACTTGGGATTGATGTTATTATCAGTCCTGCTAAAAAGAAGATTATTTGTGGTTTTTGGAGGTATCGGAGTATTTGCCTATCTTTCCTATCTCTCCTATCGTCTCTTTGCCAATTCAATTTTCTTTCCCTTTGCCCTAACCGTCCTAGGACTTGGTATTATCTATATGGGAGTTTTGTATCAGCGTCATTACCCCACCCTAGCTAGATTTATTGAAAGTTATATCCCTCTCGAATGGCGCAATTTATTACCCAAAGATAGATAATTGGGAGAAATGGTTTTTCAGTGATCAGTAAACAGTAATCAGTAAACAGTGAACTGAAAACTCATATATGATCACTGATCACTGATCACTGATAACTCACATCTGATAACTGATCACTGATAACTGATAATCTTCCTTCTATGCGAATACTTATCGTTGACGATGAAAACGAATTAACCGAACCCTTAGAACAAATTCTTGATCGAGAAGGCTATGACGTTGATATTGCTAATAATGGTCGGACGGGGTTAGAATTGGCCCAACAGAATAATTATGACCTCTTAATTCTCGATTGGATGTTACCCCAGCAATCTGGATTACAAATCTGTCAATATTTACGGGATCAAGGGGACACCACTCCCGTTTTATTTCTAACCGCTAAGGATACCATAGACGATCGAGTGGCGGGATTAGATGCCGGCGCTGATGATTATTTAGTCAAACCCTTTCAACTGCGAGAATTATTAGCGAGAGTCCGCGCTTTATTGCGTCGTTCTCCCAATTTTGAAGCTAGTAATAGCAGTAAACTAAAATGTGCTGATTTAGAACTCGATAGCGAAAATCAAGTGGCCTATCGTCACGGTCGCACGATTAGTTTATCAGCAAAAGAAGTACAATTATTGACTTTATTTATGACCCATCCGGGGCAACTTCTCACCCATGAACAAATTTATCAGCATCTCTGGTCAGAAGGAGAGCAACCTAATAGTAATGTAGTTGCTGCCCTGATGCGCTTGCTGCGTCGTAAAATTGAAGCAGCAGGAGAAACACCTCTAATTAATACTGTCTATGGGAAGGGCTACCGTTTCGGGGAAAATTAGGGGATGCTGAAGGATAATGAGAATACCAACTCATAACTGATTACTGATATATGTTATCCTGCCTACAAATTGAAAATTTTACCCTCATCGATCGCTTAGAATTAACTTTCGGCAGCGGATTAAATGTACTGACCGGTGAGACGGGGGCAGGAAAATCGATTATATTAGATGCGATCGATATTGTTCTCGGTGGTAAAGTCAATCATCGCGTCATCCGTCAGGGAAGCCAACAATCAACCCTAGAAGCGACTTTTTCTCTGACTCCAGAATTAATTGCTTGGCTAGAAAGTCAGGAAATTGACCTATTAGAGGATAATAGTCTGACAATTAGCAGGGAATTAGTGATTACTAATAATTCCTTGCGTTCTCGTTCTCGGATTAACGGAGTCGTCGCTAATCGCCAACAAATGGCGCAAATAAGAGATTTTTTGGTAGAAATCACCGCTCAAGGTCAAACAGTTCAGTTAATGGACGCTAATCGACAGAGGGAATTATTAGATCTCTACGGGGGTGAATCGCTGCTGCGGCAGCGGGAAAAAGTAGCGACAGCCTACCTTAACTGGCAAGAAAGCAAGAGTGTTTTAAACAATAGGTTACAATCGGAACAAAATCGCCTACAAAGATTAGATTTACTAGAATATCAACTAAAAGAACTAGAATCAGCTAATTTAACCGCTGCTGACGAGTTGGAACAGTTGGAACAGGAAAGAAACCGACTCTCCCACGCTGTCGATTTGCAAAATTCCAGCTATCAAGTCTATCAACTCCTCTACCAAAACGATCGCGATCAACCCGCTGTCGCTGATTTGTTAGGAAAAGCTGAAAATATCTTGACAAATATGATGGTTTATGATAGTAGTTTAGAGCCAATTTTAGAGATGGTGCGATCGGCATTAAATCAGATAGTGGAAGCGGGACAGGAAATCAACGTTTATGGGGATAGTCTAGAGGCAGATCCCGAGAGATTGAACGAGATAGAAGAAAGAATTGTCCAACTTAAGCGCATTTGTCGCAAGTATGGCCCAAGTTTAGCCGAAGCACTTGATTATTATCAGAAATTACAGCAGGAATTAGCGGAGTTGACGGGAGAAGGACAGTCCATTGAGGAATTAGAAAAAATTTGTCAGCAACAGGAAAAAATCTATCGGGAAACTAGCACCCTGTTAACCTTTTTGCGACAAGAAACCGCTAGTCAACTAGAAAAACAATTGGTACAGCAATTAAAACCTTTAGCCATGGAAAAGGTGATTTTTGTCTGTCGGATTGCTCCGGGTAATCCTAGCAGTCTGGGAGTCGATCAAGTGGTATTTTATTTTAGTCCCAATCCGGGGGAAAAAATCCAACCTTTATCCAGTACCGCTTCCGGAGGAGAAATGAGTCGTTTTCTCCTCGCGTTAAAGTCCTGTTTTTCCCAATCCCAATCGGCAGCGGCAACCCTAATTTTTGACGAAATCGATGCGGGAGTATCGGGAAAAGTTGCTCAAGCAATTGCCGATAAATTAGATCAATTAGGTCAACAATATCAGGTTTTATGCGTTACTCATCAACCCTTAGTGGCTGCTTTAGCTGATCACCATTTCCGCGTTTATAAACAAATGATTGCCGAAGATAATTCCACTAATCTCTCGGAAATTCGCACGGTTGTCCGGGTTAATTCTCTCGATAATCGTCAGACGAGAAGGGAAGAATTGGCACAATTAACGGGAGGAAATTCGGCAGCGGATGCTCTCGCTTTTGCCGAGTCTTTATTGGATAAAGCGGCTGCCAAAAAACAGCAGGATTTAACCTTGAAATTGACTGATTAACCAACGTCCTACCTGACTTTGATCTCTGGTGCGTGCCTGTTGTAAAGCTGACTCTAAAACCGAGAGTTTTAAATTAGGTAAAACCTTTGATGTATCAATTCTTGTGCTACCTCGATCGATTATTTCAAAAGCAAATATTTGAGGATCATCTACCTTAACGCTCCAGTATTCACTAACTCCTAATTCTTCGTAGAGTAAGCGTTTATTGCCTAAGTCATCATTGAGGGTAGATTTTGAGATTTCAATGACTAAATCTGGTGGGGGATACTGATTTAAATC
>SFBL01000182.1 GCA_007095785.1 Microcystis aeruginosa Ma_SC_T_19800800_S464 | reverse complement strand
TTTCCAATGGTGGTTCATCACTCCATAAATCTGTGGGGGGACAGGCAACTTCTGGGATAATGTCTAGGGCTGTCATGACTTTTTCCCGGTATTTTAGGATTGATTAATTGTAGCTTTTTTCTCACTACTTTAGAGATGGTGCTGGGGGATTTTTGCCCCTAACTTAATCCTATACCTTGACAGATCGCCGTTTCTAAACTAAAGCCTGACTGCAAACAATCATGGGAATTGGTTGCTCCTCACCTTGCAAGCGGCGGCGATCTAACCAGTCGCGCATCTCGTGTTGGGTGTATAGTTTCTTCAGTTCGCTAAACAAAGCTTCTCCTGTAAGACTCTTGCGCTTGATCAGGTTTAACTCGCGCTTCAGTACAGTGGTAATCGGTTGGCGAAAGGCCTGTTCTAATAGGTTAACCTGCTTGCGGATTTCTTCATCCTGAGTGGTTTTGAACAGCAGTCCCAATTCTCGCAAGATGTATCGCTGTGCTGGAGTCAAGGAACGGCTGTACTCCCGTTCCGATTGGCGGTGTTGGACTTCCTGAGCAAATTTAACCTTGACTTGCATGACTGCTTGGTTGTAATTTTTGGGCAGCGGCAGTGCTGCTTCTTCTGGGTTGGTTTTGAGCATCCCTAAAATGCGGGCAATATCTTTGGATATGATCTCTCCCCGTTCATCGAGCCAATATAATTGCTGGTAGCCCTTCCAATCTTTGCGGTTAGGATAGGAAGCTTCACAGAAGACAATTATGCCCTTATTGAGAGAAAAGCGAGCCGTGCGGATGCCGTGAGGCAGGTTAGCTATCCGTTCGTATTCAGCCGGATTTTCTCGCTGGAGTTGTCTGAGAATTTCTTCCGCTTCGTTGAGGTCGAGAAATTCTCCCTCATTTTCAAACAAACTTAATTGATTGCTGCCACTTGTTTCATAAATTGCATACATAGCCTCTTCGTTAAGCTGTTCTGTGGGGTCAAGAATTGCCGCATCCTCACCGATAGTTTCATGAATTTCTTGAATGCGGTTTTTGAGTTTTTGCCGTAACCCTAGATTCCGCTCTAATCCCGTCTCTGGGAGAAAATTAAAGCCGTAAACTACATCATTTTCGCTGCCAATCCGATCAATCCGACCAAATCTTTGAATAAGTCGGACGGGATTCCAATGCAGGTCATAATTAATAATCAGGTTGCCATCTTGTAGGTTTAAACCTTCGGCTAAAACATCGGTAGCAATTAAAGTCTTGATTTCCGACTCTCCCTGTTGAAATTTATAGTATTTGTTGGCTTTGGGGGCAAATCTACCCACGACTCGCGCCTTATTTTTATTGCCACTGTAGATGACTTCTATATCCTCTCGATCGCCCTTAGGATTGAGGTTTTGATACAAGTAATAGGCAGTATCAGCATACTGAGTAAAAATGAGGCACTTGCTCCCTTGAAGCGGCGGTTTATTCAACCAGCTTTTGAGGGTTTGTAATTTAGCGTCTTTGTCGGGAGTAATTGGCTCAACTAAGTGCAAAATTTTCTCTAGCAATTGGATGTCATGTTCGAGGTGTTTCTGCAATCTTGGGGCATCAAAATCAGCTATATTATACTTTCCCGATGCCTGACGCAAAGCATCGATAATGTCTTGTTCTTCCCCATTGTTTGGCTCATAGATAATTGCCTGAGCTTCTTCCCCGGCGGGGATAATTCCTTGGCGTAAAGCTTCTCGAAAGCGTTGATGGACTTGCAGTAATTTCTTAACAGTTTCTTGGAAGGCATAAACGCTAGATTCAAAGCGTTTGAATAACAGAACTCGCATCAGTCCTCTTAAATTTGCTCCCCCAGTTTGTAAACTGAGTAATGGTTCTTGTTTGCGCTGATTTGGTAATACATAATTTCCCAAACCATAACGAGCATAGCAAAGTTCATTTTTACGAAGGTTGGCTGGTTGCCGTTGGCGAGATTTCCCTAAATATTGGCGCAGTTCTTGGTAAAGTCCTTGATAGGTATCTTCAATACTATATTCAATGGTTTGTAGTTCTCTTTTGGGAAAAAACTGATGCTTACCGCCCACAATAACGTAAGCGCGTTGATTTCCGTTTAAATAATCCTTGAAATTGTCTGCATCTACGGGTTTATGAGTCTTGGCATCAAAGCCGTACCAGCGTAAAATATGGTTGCGAGTGCGCCGGATTAAGATGTTAGATAACAAGTCAGGTAACTGTTTTTCGCCTTTCTCTACTAATCGAAAATATTCTTTTAGATCGGGCGGATCTATGGGTAAATCTGTCTTATCATCTTGATGAAAGAGCTTAATCTGATGATAAATATCCCAAGCACTTTTATTACGAGGAGTTGCTGTTAAAAAACAGCATTGTCTCCCAGCTGCTAAAAAGGCTTCGACGATTTTATATCTTTGGGTTGCGTCATTCCGCAGATTATGACTTTCATCAATTAAGACAAAATCTCGATCTTTGTATTTAAAATCTTCTAATAAAACTCTGATGCCACTTATATCATTTTCCCGCAGCAATCCCATCGATAAAACGCGGGCGTTAAGTTGATAAATTTCGTTGTAGCGTTCCCACATTTCCAGCAGTGGCGCTGGACAAATAATTAAGGGGCGGGCTTTTTCCACTTGTTCAAAACGTTTGACAATGGCAGCACCAATAAAGCTTTTTCCTAGTCCTACCACATCGGAAACAAAACAACCTCCATACTCGCGGATGAGTTTAATTGCGTGGTCAACGGCTACTTTTTGAAAGTCTGCTAGTTTCTCGGTAATTTCGTTATCTATCATGATTTCGCTGGCAGTTTCTTCTGTCAATCGATCGCGCACGAGCATATAGAGAGTTTTCATATAAATGTCGTAGGGACGTACTGGAATCATCGCCCAAGACTGTTTTAAAGACTGCATTAGTCTTTCATCAAATTCTGTTGCTTCGTCCCAAAGTTGATTAAACCATTCTGTTAAACTGGTATGATTTTCATTACCGTGAACGATAACATTAAGTTCGGTATTGTGGGAAATTCCTGATAAAGTAAGGTTGGAAGAACCAACGATAGCAAGACCTTTTTCTTGACGTTCTAGGGGTTGTCCCTGCTGATTATAAATTGTCCCGTAGTCAAAAATATAGGCTTTAGCATGGAGTCGCCCTTTAGCATAAACTCGCACCTGAAGGCGCTTTTCTTCAATCATTTGAACCAGATTTTTTACTAAGGTTTCTGCTTCATCTGTTTGGTCCATTAGTTCGACGCTGGAACGAATATTTTCGGCGGTTTCTGTTGCCATCTGCTTGCGTTCTGTCCGTTTGGGGTATTCTTGTGCCTCTAGATGGTCTTTAATTAGTTCTAAGCGGCGGTAGCCTTCTGCTAGTTGTTCGATGGTTTCCCGGTTGCTGGTGTTGCCAATCAGGAGGCGCATTTGTGGGATGGTGGCGAGACGAGGTGCGATCGCAGTAAAGCCGGAGAGGAAGAAGTAACCGACGGCAAAATGAGCGGCTTCTGAGGAGTGGAGAATTTGGTTGATGTTATCGACTAATTTTTGCTGGCGATTGTCGATGATGTCGTGGGTAGGCATAGTTCGATATCCGTAAGAGAATTGCTATATCAATGATTTCCTGTTTTTACCCTAGATTTACAGCTAAATTTTTAGGTTCTAAGGGAGAATGATGTAATAACATTAGTTGATTTTCTTGTAAGGTTTCGATAGCATAAGCACGTCCTGATGTATCGCTAAATTCAACTTCAAAAACTGTGGGTTCATAAACTTCTACAATTGTTCCGACTTGTCCGCAATATAATCCTAATTGGGGTAAGTCTTCTAATAAGGCAACTACATCTAAGAGTTTCATTTGATTATCTACTTAAAGTACATAACAAGTCACTAAGCGGGGAAAGTTTTCGTCATTTCTGATGATCCAAACACTGTGAATAATGGCGGTTTTGTTTTGATGAGTCAGGGGAAAATCAATAACATACTTTTGTCCATATTGATTGATTTTATTAGGAATGGCATCATAGATTTTAACTGCTTCTAGGAGTGCATTTTTAAGAAATTGAACATCATTAATATCTAAGTTTAAGACGGATTGAAAAACTCGGGCTTTATGCTGTCCTTCTGAATGATTTAGATTTAGGGCATAACCAGTCAATTTGTTATCATCAATGATGGTATTTTTAGAATTGGGTAATTTCACATTATACCACCTCCTCAATCATTGTCTCTGTGAGTTCTGGTTGATTTTTCCATACTCCAATAAGAGTTTCTCTTCCCACAATAGTTTTTTTTGAATTAAATTATCTGGGATTGACCGAGATATTTTTACGCCATTAGGAAGAGATAAATCCTCTAATAGCTCGATAGTATTGCCTTTGATAATTCCTTGTATTTTCATAGTAGTTTAGGATAATGCTTGCTCAACTAAGACGGCAGTTTCACGATCTAGAACAGAGAGAGTTTCTTGAATTAAATTGACTTCACGAGCTTCAAAAAGGACTTCGCCACACTGTTCGCACACCCAAGCAGGTATAGCATCCCAAGAAAGATGGTATCCGTTGCGATCAATGGCAAAGGGAGCAGTTCCCCGTTTCATTTGTCCCTTGCAGCAGAGGCATTCCATTCTAACGTCTCCTTCTAAAATTAGATGACCACTTTGATGGATCGGGAAGGTAGGCAGTAATAATCGCCAAATATTCGTCTTTGGGAGCACAGACGACATGAATCGGTCTGCTATTTTCTCCAAATCCTAACATTAAACAACTTTGTCCCCTCACATCTTCAGGATAGCTTTCTATCAGTTCACCTGTCATGACAACAGTTTCGATCTCGGTTGTTGTAATCATGCGATCGCTTCGTGACATCTGCCCAATAGTATGGGGAAGAAACAGAAGTCTTTTGGCTGCTGCTTCTCGTACTTGTTCGAGTATCTTGTCAGAAGTCACTGCAACTGGTTAATCTCTATATTTGCTGTGGTTTTGGGGCAATGGAGACTAAATCTAAGGAAATTTCAGGCGACAAGTACGTTATTCTCGGCGTTCCCACTCTAGTTTATAGCCTACACTGGAGCGAGTCAGTCAATCTCATGAACCCGTCACAATTACTAGCAAGCGCGGCAATGTGGTTTTGATTAGTGAGGAGGATTGGCACTCAATCCAAGAAACTCTTTATTTAAAGTCGATTCCTGGTGTCTGGGAGTCGATTGAAGCAGCAATGAAGGAGCCAATTGAAGATTGCTCAGATGAACTTCCCTGGTAAAGAATTATGTCTTGGCAATTGAAATATTCTAAGCAAGCACAGAAAGATTCTCTCAAGCTTGCTTCAGTCGGACTGAAGGGGAAAACAGAAAAACTCTTGGCAATCTTGGCTGAAAATCCCTACCAGTCACCCCCGAACTTTGAAAAGCTTAAAGGAACTGTAACCCCTGTCTATTCTCGTCGGATTAATCTTCAACATCGCCTAGTTTATGAAGTATTCGAGGAGAAAAAAATTGTCAGAATTTTGCGGATGTGGACTCATTATGGAGAGTGAAATTTTATCTCTAATTGCAAGAATTCAATAAAATATATTACTGATTGCTTTTACTTGTACTCCTAATTAATGGCATATTCTGTGAATTTTCGTTTAAATGGAGAGTGAAATCCGATGACAATATCTGTTTTAGGAATTCCTAGTTCAACTAACTTTTCAGCTACTGAAATTTCTGTGTTATTCTGTTGAATATAAACTTTGTTGTTAATAATATCTAAATGTAAAAGACATCCATAAATCCAATGATTATTATGCCAACCAACTTGTACTAATAAATAATGTTTTCTCAGATCGTCAAAGATTATTTCTAGGGAAATTTCACTAGACTGCTGAATTTTAGCTTGTTCTTCAATTAGGGATTTAACTAATTCAATGTAGTTGATTGCCATGCTACGATCTCCTCTATTTCAGGGTTATAGACAATAATTTTGATTTGATAATGTTCTAGAATTCTTTGAACAAAACGGCTATGACAAAACACTTCATAAGTATCATTAGGGATGGCTAAGTATAGGGTTCTATCAGGTTCAATTTCTGAAAGAGCAAAACGGTAGTTAAGATATTGTCCAGAGGCTAAATGTAGTTCTGTAACAATTGAATCTCTTAAGAAACTTTTGATTTCAATGGCAACTTTTTCTCGTTCTTTTTGTGCTGCAATAACTTTTTCTGCACCTAAGTCCACATAAAAGTTAACATCTTCAAACTCTAAGGTAAAAGGATCATGGGTAATCGTCCAACCTGCTTTTATGAGTGCATTTCGGACAGCATGGTGAAAGGTATCTTTAGCTGGCATATCCTGATTTTAGCAGGTTTTCCTAATTTTAGCATCTTGTAACAATCTTAAGGTTCACAGTCTAGGAAATCCTTCTTGTTATTTCTCCTCTTCTGTGATGATTTCAGATACCCGACTTCTTTAAGAAGTTGACTTCATTTTCCATTGTAGCTTAAAGCCGTCCTTTTAGGACGGGGTTTTAAACCCAAATTTTCGATAAGATAATTGTAGGTTAAAATTAAGGGTATGAAGGTTCGTGAGGTTATCTGTCGCCTAATTGATGATGGTTGGTTGCAAGTTTCGCAAAAAGGAAGCCATCGTCAGTTTAAACACCCTGTCAAGCTGGGTAAAGTTACCGTTCCGGGGAAACTGTCAGATGATATACCTATCAGAACTTACAAAAACATTCTACGGCAAGCTGAATTGGAGGGTTGAATGACTGAATTGAATAGTATGGTTGTGGTTAAGGATAACGCTATTGAAATAGAGCGTCAAGAAGAGTTAAAAGACTTCCTCCAAGAACAAGAACAACAAGTTCTTGAGCAATTCAAACCGGGTACATTCGGATGTCATGAGTTACTTGACAGAACAGCGATGGTTAGTGATTCCTTGGAGCGTTTTATTGTTTCCCATCCAGCTTGTGTACAAAACCCTGAATGGTACGCTCTAGCAAGACAAGCTGCTGAGGCTCTACATATTCTCTATCAAAAAGTTGGTGCAGTGCATCTCAATGGAGACTAAATCTAAGGAAATTTCAAAGGACAAGCACTACACTAGAGTAAACTAAGTGTACTCAATGGAGCGAGTCAGTCAATCTCATGAACCCGTCACAATTACTAGCAAGCGCGGCAATGTGGTTTTGATTAGTGAGGAGGATTGGCACTCAATCCAAGAAACTCTTTATTTAAAGTCGATTTCGTCAGTGATTGCTTGTGTCATGGTTTAATTCTCTTGGGGTTTTTAGTAATTATATCTCAATCAGGAATAATTAAATCAATCATTTCTTTTCGATTCTTGCGATAAACATAGAAATCGCTATCTAAAGTCAAGACAGAACTTTCTGCTATTAATTCACTCATTCTCACTAAACAAGCATCTGCAAAGGACATAGGAACGGATTGATAACGTTGCATTAAGTCTCGAATAGCATCTACTTCTTCACTAAACTGAAAGGGGATAATAATCTTTTTACTTTTAACTAATCCCATAATAGCATCTTCACCGCCATAAATATTCTGCAATAAAAAACAGGCTTCGGTAATGACAGCTTCACAGGTAAAAAATGGAGAGGAAAAATTAGTAGTTGTTTGAGTTACCCATTGATGAAAAGCTTCTCGACGGTTGACTATTGCCACTAAAGGTCCCGTATCTAACAGAATATTTGACTTCATTTGCTGCCAATACCTCGAAGATAGTCTTTATTAGTGGCTAAGTCCCCCGGTCCCCCATCAACACAACCAATATATTCTTTGGCTGCTTCATAGAATGAAACAGTGTTTTTTTCTTCAGTAATTTCTTTCTTCTCTGCCTTAAATTGCAAGAATTCAATAAAATCTATTACTGATTGCTGTTGTTGGGGGGTGAGGGTTTGCAGTTTTTCTAAGATGGTTTGTGAGTGAGTGATTGCTTGTGTCATGGTTTCATTCTCTTGGGGGTTTTAATAATTATATCTTGATTTCAGATACCCGACTTCTTAAAGAAGTCGGGTATCTAACCCCTTACAATCCATACAACGCCGCTACTCTCTCATCTATCTCTTTCTCCCATTCTTCACAGTTAACCCCTTTGGCATCTAAGCATTTTTGTACTAATTTGATGATGGGTTTTTTTTCAGATTCAGAAGCGGGAGGGATGGGGATTTTTTCAACAAATTGACGTTGAAATCTTAAATGTCCCCCTAAAATCTGAGGGCTTAATTGATGATAATATTTTAATACCGTTAATGAATTAAGTACCCCCAGAAGATAAAGATCATAAACTGGAATCATAAAGGTTGTATTGTTAACATAAAGACCTTTTTCATCTAAGGCAAAACGTGACTCTTTTGCAATATCTGGAAAAACAATCTTAGGTTTTTCAAATTCTGCATAGTAAGCACAAGCGCGTAATTCCCAGTAAAATTTCCCTTTATCATAGCGTTTCTCTAGTTCGAGCTTCCACTGGTTTAAATGTTCAAAAATGGCAGGATATTTTTTAATATCAATTCCAATGGTAGTAACAATTAGGTATTTATCTTTATTTCTAATACGCCATTTACGCACATCATCACCCACAGCTAAAGGTTTAATAATCTCTGCACTTTTAGGATCTTTAGCAATTAATTCTGCTCGTTTTGCACCATTAATCACAAAAGCTTGATTAAAACCAGTTTTAATACCCCAATAAATTTTTTCATTAACATACTCACCTAAAGGAATACCAGCTGCTGCCATTTTATTGATTAAACTTGCTGTATGAGAATCACTTAATAGCCAATTTTTACCCTTTAAAGAATTGTTAGGTAAAACTGTTCCCTGTTCATTAATAACTGTTTTAACATCAGGATAAGGTGACTCTAAAGATTGAACTTGGGTAAATTGAGTATCTTCTTTCATATTTGCTTGCTTCTGTGCAAGAAAAATCATCACTAAAACAGCAGCACTTTCAAATACTGGTAAATCCCCAAAATCGGTAATACTGCTCACCTGACAAGTATCAGCAATATGCTCCCTTAACTTCTCCCCATACTTTGCTCGAAACCACTTATTAGAAGAAATAAAAGCTAACATTCCCCCGGTTTTAAGTAATTGTAAAGCTCTCGCATAAAAGAAACAATATAAATCCGATGTTCCCGTATAAACGACCGGGTAAACCTGCTTTAAAGTTGGTTTTAAATCTTTAATTAATTCCTGTCTGACATAGGGAGGATTAGCTACCTGAATATCAAAACCACCTTCTGCTAATACTTCGGCAAACTCTACCACCCAATCAAAACCTTTTGAGATAGCTTCCTTATCATTCACAATCACAGAAGCACTGCCATGAGTTAATAAAGCAATCTGTTTTTTTATCTCCTTAATCTCCTGCTCAAGAGATTGTTTATCACTGCCTAAATGCGCTCTTAAATACTTCGCTTTAGCTTCCCGAAACCGATGAATAAACTCCTCGCGCACCATCCCAGAACCTTGAGGATTAGGGGCAATTAAACTATCTCCTGTTTCGATTTTAAACTTCAAATTCGGTAGCGGTGGTGGATCATTTCCCTCATATTCAACCGCTAGGGAAAGCCATAACCTTAAGCGAGCAATATTAACCGCAAAAGGATCGATATCAACTCCATAGATATTGGTTTCAATAATTTCTAATTTGCGCTGATAAACCGTCTTAGAATCAATCCCTTTAGTGGCAAATAAACACTGACGCAAATCTAATAACTCATGCAACATTCCCAATAAATAAGCTCCACTGCCACAGGCAGGATCGCAAACTTTAACCTGTTTTAATGCTGCTAAAACTGCCTCTGGATTCTTTAAATTAATAGCATTATATTCGTCCATAAAAAGCTCAATCGCTTCTTTGTTTTCAGAAGTTAACTTACTATTTAAATATCCCTTCAATGCTTCCCGACACATGAAAGAAACAATCGGTTTAGGTGTATAATAACTGCCTGATTCATGTCTCCCAGTGACTAATTCTTCAAACACTTTTCCCAACATTTCTGGATCAACTGCTACCTCCACATCAAGGGGTGTACTCTCAGTCACCGTGAAATTAAAATTACTAAAAAGTTCATGAAAAATAACATCGATCGCCTGATCGGGTACTATTATCTTAGGATTGCGATCATCTTCATCTTGTTCAAATAACCCCCCATTCAGATAGGGAACTGTGCCAATTAATTGCCGAAGAAAACCACCGTTATTGATACCAATAATATCCGTTTGTTGAGGATTATTTAGTCCCGTAAAAAACAGATGAGTCAGACGATCTCTATAAAAGTTTTTGTCCGATTTACTGTTATCATTTCGATAATCCTGCCATAATGTTTCTAGATAGTCTGTTTGTTCATTAAACTTCAGCCATCCCTTCTTTTGAATAAAAACAATGAACATCAGTCGGTTAAATAGCTTCTGAGTAAATAGTCTTCTTTGGTCAGCATTAGGGAGAGTTTGGGTAATTAATTGCTCAACTTTTTCAAAAACCAAGCGATACTTTTCAAAGAATTTCTTAGTAACTTTCTCAACATCAAAAGCCTCATCATGACGTTCCTGAATCCCTAAAGGAGACTGGGAACTAATATTATCTAAATCTATTAAACTTAGGCGTTCTGTGGCGGTTCGTAACTGTTCTCGCGGACTGACTTTAATGCGTCGAAAAACTTGGCGTTTTTCTTGTTTAACATCATATTTAACATTAAGAAAATGCCACTTTTCTTGGTTAGAATCAGAGAAAATAAAGAGCGCGTAGGGATAGTCTTTTAGCAGTTGAGTGACCACAAGACGCTCTAAATTGAGCGGCAGTTGATTGGAGTTGAGACGAGCATAAATAACCCGAAAATCTTCCCCCCCAGAAGCTAACAAGATTGGATCTTCTGCTAATGCTTCTACTGCTTTCTCTGTCCAATTGCGTCGGGACAGGGTTTGATTTTCTCGCTCGTAATTTAACTCAGACCAGAATAATTTTTTGAGCGCATCCAATCCTCTCAGGGATGAAAGAAGGTCATAAACTGACTGCCGAAGTTCAATATCACTCATAACTTTTTACATGACTTCTCATTTAGGTTTACTTTCTCTAGGACTTTTGCCACTTCAGTTAAATTGTATCGGGATCGATGCCTAATTCTCGTAGTTTTTGTGCTAATTTTTCCTTAGCCTGACGTTCCTTTTCTTTTTCTAAAAGAGCCTGTTCTTTTTCTAAAAGAGCCTGTTCTTTTGCCTGTCTTTGCTGTAATTCCGCTTCTTGAGGAGTGGGGACTAATTGACCATCGCTGGTAAAATAACGCAGTTTACGGTCAAATATGCCTAAATATAATCCTAACTGTTCACTCCATAAATAACCTTGGTCATTGGGAGAAATGGCTTGATATTGTCCCTCAATTAGTCTAAATC
>SFBL01000181.1 GCA_007095785.1 Microcystis aeruginosa Ma_SC_T_19800800_S464 | reverse complement strand
CAGATCCAAGGACGCATTCCTAAACGGAAAGACAGTTCCCACTGACGACCGAGGTAGCAGAAGACACCTAGTAAGAAGTGGAAAATGACTAACTGGTAGGGACCACCGTTGTATAACCATTCATCTAAGGAAGCGGCTTCCCAGATGGGGTAGAAGTGGAGTCCAATCGCGTTGGAAGAGGGAACAACTGCACCAGAGATGATGTTGTTTCCGTAGAGTAGAGAACCGGCTACAGGCTCGCGGATACCGTCGATATCTACGGGAGGAGCGGCGATAAAGGCGATGATGAAGCAGGTGGTGGCGGTGAGCAGGGTGGGGATCATGATCACACCGAACCAACCGATGTATAAACGGTTGTTGGTGCTGGTGATCCACTGACAGAACTGCTCCCACAGGGAAGCGCTCTCGCGCTGTTGTAAGGTGGTGGTCATTGGTTTATGAGTGCGATTTGAATGATTGATGATGTTCTCATCTTAAGGGTTATGTAACAGTTTGTAAAGAAGTTTGATGATATTGTTACTTATGCTATTGATAAGTTTAGCTGATATTAGAGGGGGGAAAAATAGAGAGTCCTTACTCATCGGGAAGTTTTAGCATTGGCAACAGATGAGGCTATTTTTTGAGGACGGGGAGCTATGTCACCGGCAAGGCAGCCTTTCTTGCACTTCATCCCTGGAAGTAGAAACACCTTTTCAGTTAAGTACCTAAGCAAAATTAATTACACATATCTAACCCCCTCTTGCCTTTTGCCTCTTGCATGAGTGCCTATCTTTACTAGGAAATTAATTTTGCACGACTACTTATCAGTGAACAGTTATCAGTCCGGCTCTTTGATAACTGTTCACTGATAACTGGTAGCGGTGCTACAATTAAAAGAAAAAGTTTGCTCCAAGAAAACCATGCAACTAGAAGAATACTTTGAAGTTTTTGCTCCAGATGACATCCGCATTAAAGGACATCGCATTGGGATTGAGGATGTTATCAACTACCATTTAAAAGGTTATACTTCCCAGCAGATTCTCCAAGAGTTACCCACCTTAAACCTAGAGAAAATTTACGCTACTCTCACCTATTACTATCAAAATAAGACCCTGATAGATGCTTATCTTCAGCGCCTCCGTGACTGGCAGGAAGAACAATACCAGCAGTGGTTAAATACCGAGCCATCCCCCCTGATTCAACGCCTAAGACAACTAAAACTAAAACGGAAACAGCAAGAACTAAACCTCGCATGAAAATCCGGTTTTTGTTAGATGAAAACTTATCCCCAGACCTCAAAATATCTCTGTTGCGATTGAATCCTAATCTCGATATTTTGCGAGTAGGTGAACCCGATGCACCACCACTGGGAACTTTAGACCCAGAAATCCTAGATTATGTTGCGTCATTTCAACGGTTGTTAGTTACCAATAATCGTCGCAGTATGCCTGGACACCTGAAGAACCATTGGGATAAGGGTGGACGTATTTGGGGTTTACTATGGTTGCGCCCCAGTGCTAATTTAGAAATCTGGGCAGAAGAATTATATCTGATTTGGGAAGCATCCGAAGCAGAAGAATGGATTGACCGAGTTGATTGGATTCCCTTTTAAATCTTCGCTATTTTTCGATTTTACCAGCGATCGCATTTAGCCTTGTTTTGATTCCGGTCATCCACTGGTTAAACTCGGCCGATTGCCGATCGATAGCTTCCTTGCGTTGTCTTATCTCTTCGGTTATTTTTTCGGGGGCTTCTAACGAAATATAGCGGTTCTCGCATCTGTGCGGCACACTTAAACCTTTGCTGATTAAGCTGTTCAGGATCGGAAATGTACCTCTTCTGAATCAGAAACGCTATATTCAGTTTCATAATTGCCTCAAGCATCTATCGATTCTTTACGAAACTTGACCTATCAATCAATGGGAATCAACCTCTTTACGGAAATTTTGCCGTTGACATCCTCACCACCGTAAAATAGACGGCGATTACCAATCCCGACGATTTGGTTTTTCTTGCTACCGTCACGCACCCCAAAACCATGAAGCGCCTTTTCCTTTTAGCGATCGCCTTACTATTGGTTTCCTGTCAGAACCTTCCCGCCTCAACCTTGGCCAATGCCCGCAGTTGCACGGTGGTCAGGGGTTCGGTACACGACGGCGACACGATTAGGGTCAATTGTGACGGCCAACAGCAGAGAATCAGATTTGCTTGCATCGATGCCCCGGAAATCAAACAGGAAAACGGCATCGCCAGTCGTGACCACCTACGATCTCTCCTCAACCGAGCAAATAACCAAGTCAGCATCAATGCGGTTGATACCGATCGCTTCGGTCGTACCGTGGCCGAGGTGTACGCTAACGGTCAGCTAGTTCAACTTCAGCAGGTTAAGGACGGTATGGTTTGGGCTTACGATCGATTCAAGGGCAACTGTCCAAGCTGGAATGAAATCGAAAGGGCTTTTAAAGAAACTCGATCAAACCGCAAGGGAATTTTCGGGGGAAATCCGATGCCACCCTGGGAATGGCGACGACGGAATCGGTAGTTTTTTATCTGTAGAGATAGAGAAATTCGGAGAGGGAAACTATGAACAGAGATATCATTACTGGAATGGACGGCGAGATTTATGCCAGACGCGATCTAAGTCGGGAATGGGGCGGGGCGATCGATCTGGGAACCGCAAGGACGGGAAAAAGCTTTGGTGTTAACGGTCATTTAGGGGAAACTAATCGCTGCGGCGTTTGGGATAGTGTGGACAGACTCAAATTCAGGACTTCCCGCAACCTGCGCTTGGAACTCGCCACCGACCCGAACGTGATCACCGAGTTGGTGCGATTCGATAGTAAGGGTGTCGCCACCGTTGTCGGTTCGGTTGAATACGGCGACCGACTATCTCTCAATTTAGCACCAGGTCGCTACGGCCTCAGTTTCTTTGTCGAGGGAGATTTGATTTCCTATCAGGTTAATGCCAGTTTCATCGAAAATTTTGGGTCTGAAACCCCGTCGTTTCACGACGGCTTTACCGTTAAATACTAGCGCATTTACCAAATATATGCTAAAATGCTCCCCATGGAAAAAGCCTATTGGTTTCGATTTTACCCCACACCCGAACAAGAGTCGCTATTGCGGCGCACTTTGGGCTGTGTAAGATTAGTTTACAATAAAGCTCTCCATCTCAGAACACAAGCATGGTACGAAAAGCAAGAAAGAGTAGGATATGCTCAAACTTCTTCAATGCTAACCGATTGGAAAAAGCAAGAAGAATTAGACTTTTTAAACGAAGTTAGTTGTGTACCTTTACAACAAGGGTTAAGACACCTACAAACAGCTTTTACCAATTTCTTTGCTGGTCGTACTAAGTATCCTAACTTTAAGAAAAAACATCAAGGAGGAAGTGCCGAATTTACCAAATCTGCTTTTAAATTTAAAGACAAACAAATCTATTTAGCTAAATGCACAGAACCTTTACCTATTCGATGGTCAAGACAAATACCAGAAGCTTGTGAACCAAGCACAGTAACAGTCAGATTACATCCCTCAGGACGCTGGCATATCTCAATAAGATTTGATGACCCAACAATTAAGCCTCTACCAGTAACAGATAAAGCCATCGGAATTGACTTAGGAATTAGTAGCCTCGTGATTACCAGCGACGGTGACAAAGTATCTAATCCCAAGCATTTTAAAAAGCATTATCGGAGACTGCGAAAAGCACAAAAAAATCTTTCTAGAAAACAGAAAGGGTCAAAAAATCGAGAAAAGGCGAGAATCAAAGTAGCCAGGATTCACGCCCAAATCACCGATAGCAGAAAAGACCATTTACACAAGCTAACCACTCAATTAGTTCGTGAAAACCAAACGATTGTGGTTGAGAATTTAGCCATCAAGAATCTGGTCAAAAACTCGAAATTATCTCAGGCAATATCTGATGTAAGCTGGGGAGAAATCACTCGACAATTAGCCTATAAATGCCGTTGGTATGGGAGAAATTACATCGAAGTAGATAGATGGTTTCCTAGTTCTAAGCGGTGTAGTAATTGCGGGTATATTGCTGAGAAAATGCCGTTAAATGTTCGAGA
>SFBL01000180.1 GCA_007095785.1 Microcystis aeruginosa Ma_SC_T_19800800_S464 | reverse complement strand
GTGACGAATACTTAAATTTTCCACAATTGGGAAAAATTAGAATCAGGCAATCTAGAGAGTACCCGTCTGGGTTCGAGCCTAAACAAGCTCGAATTATCCGCAAAGCGTCGGGATTTTACATTTTGATTTCTGGTTCTTCCGAACTTACACTGTAGAAAATTCCCCAAGCTCCCTCTCTGTCCAGCAATGCTCTAAAGTTGATAAATATCAATTTAACAAAAACTCAAAGCTCTATTGTACAAGCTTTACAAGCATGAGTTGTTGATAGTTTTGCATGACAGGTTTGGTAGAGCCTGATTTCTTTCCAATCTACGGAATTAGTTCCCGATATGACAGTTGGGAAGACCTGTTTAGGAATTGACGCGGGAATTGAGAGTTTTGTCACTACTTCACGGGGAGATTTAATCAAAGCCCCTCGATTTTTGTTGAAAGTACAGAGTCAGCTTAAATTGCTACAAAGACGCTTGAAACATCAAGTCAAAGGCTCAAACAATTGGTTAAAACTCCAGGATAAGATAGCAAGATTACATGAAAAAGTGTCTAATACTCGTAGAGATTGGCACTTTAAACTAGCTCATTATCTTTGTGATATTGCCGATAATATCTTTGTTGAGGATATTAACTTCGTTTCCTGGTCTAGGGGTATTGTTAGAAAACAATCTCTGGATTCAGGCATTGGTAGTTTTATTAATGAGATACTACCGTTTGTTGTTTGGAAACGGGGGAAATATTATCTTAAGGTTGATAAAAACGGAACTTCACAGGAGTGTCCGAATTGTGGCGCGATTACCGGCAAAAAGTCGTTATCAGAAAGAGTTCACCGATGCAATTTCTGCGGTCACATCGAACCGAGAGATACGGCATCGGCGAAGGTAATCGAGAACCGAGGAAAAAACGCGGTCGGGCTGACCGTGTTAGAAAACGCTTGGGGAGGCGGTCTGACGGGGGTCGTTCAGTTAAACCTGTTTGATCTAGTCAAGAGCCTATGAACCAAGAATCCCCCGCTACAGCGCGCGAGCGGTTAGCGGGGGAGAGTCAATAAACTTATTAGACCTCTTGCATAATTTTTTTTATGGTATAATGGAGGGATACGATTTTTTCTTGATTTTCAGATGGAAGTCGAAAAAAGAATAAAATGTGATCTTAGGTCAGGAAATCATCGATACTTTGACTATGTTTATTATCAAAAGTATCGATGCTCAAAACTTATCAGATGAACAGTTAAAACGAGGTTATCATACTTTAAAATCACAATTAGTAGCAGATCAAAATACAGAGGAAATTATTTGTGTCTTCTGGGTCAAAGGCATCGGTGATGATTTTAGTTTATTTAAAAAAATTCCAGTTCTTTTTCATCCTTTAACTGCCAGTATAGAAGAAAGTGGTTATCAGGGAATAGCTGCATACCATAGTAATAGTTCTGCACCGAAAAAGAAACCGAAAAATGGAAAATTAACAGAGTTAAAAAAGGAGTATAACAAGGCTTTGGACAAGAAAGGATTATCATTGAACCTATAAATAGTAAACTCAAAATCTTTCGACGACCGGCTATTGACGACCGACTACTGACTCCTAACCCCACCAACAAACTTTTTCAGCAAACCCTAATTAATTTTCAAGATTTCTACTGAAAAAGCTTCCCGGATTAAAACAAAGTCCCGGTTAAATCAGCATCAGTCAAGTCCACATCTTCTAAAATTGCCCCGCGCAAATCGGCATAACTGAGATCTGCACCCCGGAAACTGGCCCCGGTGAGATCGGTAATAAATCCGTCTCTTTCGGGACTAGCACGAAAATTAACCCGGCAAAGTCGGCAATCGGCGAAATTGGCTCGATATAACAGGGAACCGCTCAGATTAGCATAGTTGAGATCGGCTCCGCAAAAGTTAGTTTTGCCTAAGTCCGTGCGTTGGTCGGAAGTGGAGCGAAAATCCGTATCAATTAATACGGCCTGCTGGAGATTAGCACTGTTGAGATTAACGCCGTTTAAGACGGCTTTGGTTAAATAAGTGGCTTCTAAATTGGCTTCGATCAGATTAGCCCCGCTTAAGTCCGCATCGCGTAAACAAGCTCGATAAAAGTCCACTTGACTTAAATCTGCTCCCCAGAGAATCGCCTCACTTAAATCCGCTTCTCTCAGCAGCGATCGCGCAAGGCGTATTTTTCCTAACCGGGCCTGTCGCAGATCAGCACGGCAAAAATTGACTCCTGGGAGGGAAATATTAGTTAAGTCGCTTTCCCGCAAATTAATCCCCTGAAAATCTCTTTCTCCCTCCCGATAGCGTTGACAAAGTTCTTCTAGGAGCATGGAAATTTTTCCCATATCATAATTGAGTCCAAATGTCAAGAGTTTGGTAATTTTTATTTAGGGAGATGGAAAGCCGGCAGACTCTCGAATTCCAGGACTCGTTGACGCATTTGCTGACTAATGCGATCGCAAACCACCTGACAGAGATCATAGATGACGGGGTCGGTAATTTGATAGTAAACGCTGACTCCTTGGGGTTGCCGGGAGATAATTCCCGCTTGGGTTAAAGCTTTCAGGTGTTTGGAGAGATTGGCCTGGCCTAGTCCGGTAGCTTCAGCGATTTCTTTACCATTCATTGCGCCTAATTGCAAGCAACTGAGAATCTGTAGGCGACTGACTTCCGACAGGACTTTGAAATAGTCCGCCACCGAAGCGAGGACGACGCTAGAGGTTTGGGGGGAGAAACTGTCTAACATAGGTAGGTAATAAAGTGACCAGTTAAAAAGGCTGACAATAGGTTATCTTTTAAAACTTTATAACTATTGACTACTATAGTTTAACTGGAAAGGTAACTAGAGTCTAGTCGGCAAGCTCGATCGATATTGGGTAATTCAGGAATCTACTCCTGCAATAGTGCCTCCTAACTCCACCAACAGACTTTTTCAGCAAACCCTAACTATAACCGAGCATGGTAGTGATTAACTTCCGGACTGTAGTGCTAGGATGGTTCTCTAAATTGCTTGGTAAAGCCCATTCTGAGTCAAGATAGGACATCTTCAGTAAATCTCTCACTTGTTTTGATTTAGCTTGTCCTGTACTTTGAGCAACCCCAAAAGCCTGATAAAGTTCTTTGGGCGCAATGTGGGGATTTTGAGTAGGATCGAAGAGAAAATTGACCATTCCTAGGGCGTGAGTAATGCCGGCAGCCCAGGAATTAGCCTTACCTTTTTCTAGGGGAGAGGGACGCTTACGAGCTAAAGTTGCGGTTAATTGGCGAATAAGTTGGGCGTATTCTTCATTAAGATATTGAGCGGCAAATTTATCGGTAATATCGATAATTTCTTGATATTTGGCCTGCATTGCCTTGGGAACATTTTCCGATTTAGTAACAACTGGAAGCGTTTTTTTCAATATTGCTGCCGCTTGCTGTTGGGCGCGTTGTTCAGCATTATATTTTTCTTGAAAAGCTGTTAAACCCTCCTGACTGGTGATATCAAAACCCTGCTGATGCGCTTGTAACAGGAGATTTTTCATAAAACCGCCACTGCTGGGATTGTTCATCAGTTGACCAAAGCGATCGCCTAATTGCTCTAAATATTTAATAATAGCCTTAGCCTGAGTTAATTTATATTCTCGTCCCAAAAATTGCCAAAAACTAATTAATTCAGGGATAGCGTCCTCGGTTTCCGTCGGATCGAGGATAGTAATTTTGCGTGGTAAAATCTTCTCCATTAAGATTTGCACATCAGCCTTAGTCATGGTAGCAAGGGTATAACCTTCATAGAGATAGCCCAACTCGATCAAGGTAGCAATCCAACCACCACCTTCTTGTTTTTCTTGATAATAGGCCTCTCCCTCGGGCGAATTGATATATTCTTCGATCGCTCCAGTAATATAATCTTCTAGTAAGGGTTCGCCTTCATCGTAGTCTAAATTATCTAATTGTCGGATATTAAAAGTCATAACTCTAGTTTTCCTTCGGGGCTTTCCTTTAATTTTAGGAGATTAGCTGACCGACAGCCAAACTGACGCTAAAATAGTCTTTGCTGTCCGGGGTTGTTGCTTGCTCCTGACGGTAGCTGTAACCGGTAACTGAACATGACTTCGATTCGTCAACTGCATCAACAACTCGTTAATAAAGAAAAAACAGCCGTCGAAATCGCCACAGAATTTCTCGCTCGTATTGAAGCGATCGAACCACAAGTAAAAAGCTTTCTCCATTTAACTCCGGATTTAGCCCTCGCACAAGCCCAAAAAGTGGACGATAAAATAGCTAGAGGTGAATCTCTGCATCCCTTAGCAGGTATTCCCATCGCATTAAAAGATAATCTCTGCACCAAGGGTATCCCCACCACCTGCGCTTCTCGGATTTTAGAGAATTTTGTCCCCCCCTACGAGTCCACCGTTACCCAAAAATTACGGGATTTAGGGGCAGTTATCGTCGGTAAAACCAATTTAGACGAGTTTGCCATGGGTAGTTCCACGGAAAACTCTGGTTATCACGTTACTGCTAATCCTTGGGACTTATCCCGGGTGCCGGGGGGATCTTCGGGGGGTTCGGCTGCGGCTGTGGCCGCTCAAGAATGTGTGGTCGCCCTAGGATCGGATACGGGGGGATCAATTCGTCAACCGGCTTCATTTTGTGGCGTTGTCGGGCTAAAACCGACCTATGGCTTAGTTTCTCGCTTTGGTTTGGTGGCTTACGCTTCTTCTCTCGATCAGATTGGTCCCTTTGGTCGTACAGTGGAAGATGCGGCGATTTTATTACAGGCGATCGCAGGTTACGATCCCCAAGATTCCACCAGTCTCAATCTGCCGATTCCCGACTATAGCCAATTCCTGAAAACCAGTTTAAAAGGGCTAAAAATTGGCGTAATTAAGGAAACTTTCGGGGAAGGTTTGGATCAGGTGGTTGCCGAGGCAGTTAATCAAGCTTTAGAGCAGTTAAAGACCCTCGGTGCCACAATTAAAGAGATTTCCTGTCCCCGTTTCCGTTACGGATTGCCCACCTACTACATTATCGCCCCCTCGGAGGCATCGGCGAATTTAGCCCGTTACGATGGGGTTAAATACGGTATTCGGGAAGATGCCGATAGTTTGATTGATATGTACACCAAGACTCGCGCTCAGGGTTTTGGTGCGGAAGTTAAGCGCCGGATTATGTTGGGAACCTATACCCTCTCGGCGGGTTATTATGATGCTTATTACCTGAAAGCACAAAAGGTGAGGACTTTGATCAAAGAGGATTTCGATCGAGCTTTTCAATCGGTAGATGTGTTAGTTTCTCCCACTTCACCGACCACAGCCTTTAAAGCCGGGGAAAAAACGGCGGATCCTCTGAGTATGTATTTATCGGATTTAATGACTATTCCCGTCAATTTAGCCGGTTTACCCGGGTTAAGTCTTCCCTGCGGTTTTGATGGGCAAGGTTTGCCGATCGGTTTACAATTAGTGGGTAATGTGTTGCGCGAAGATCAATTATTTCATGTCGCCCACGCCTACGAACAGGCCACCGATTGGCACAAACGTCAACCATCTTTTACAAATTGATACAATTGCCGATGGCTATCTTTTGCCGGTAGCCATCAAGTAAAAATCGGCAACACTGAAAATCCCGCAGGCTTTCTTTTAATTGGGGACAATTTACCGAAAAAGCTGTTACTTCGTCAACCCAATTGCTCAAAAACAGGA
>SFBL01000018.1 GCA_007095785.1 Microcystis aeruginosa Ma_SC_T_19800800_S464 | reverse complement strand
CTTGAACCTACTAAAAAATGTGTAGGGTTGGATGTGGGATTAAAAGTTTTCTATGCTAACAGCGATGGAGAAACGGTAGAAATACCGCAATACTATCGTAAAGCAGAGAAAAGATTAAATCGTCTGAATCGGAAGAAATCTAAGAAGTTTAAACGAGGTCAACCCCAATCAAACAACTACAAAAAAGCTAGAAAGAGATATGCCAAAAAGCATTTAAGAGTAAGTAGGCAACGTAAAGGCTTTGGCTCAAAAGAGGCATTGCGCGTCATTAAATCTAACGATTTTATTGCTTACGAAGATTTAAATGTTCAAGGCATGGTAAAAAACTCGAAACTAGCTAAATCTATTAATGATGTGGCTTGGTCAATTTTTCGACAATGGTTAGAATATTTTGGCTTTAAATACGGTAAGGCTACGGTAGCAGTATCGCCCCATAATACCAGTCAAAATTGTTCTAGCTGTGGAGAAAAAGTACCTAAATCTCTATCTACTAGAACCCATGTTTGTCCCCATTGTGGCTATGTAGAAGATAGAGATATTAACGCCGCTATCAATATTCTCAAAAAGGGACTAAGTACGGTAGGGCATACCGGAACTCACGCTTGGGGAGAGATTCCCTCTGGTTTGGTTGGATACGTCCTGTCAGATTAAGGAAACTCAGTGAACCAAGAATCCCTCGCATGAGAGCGACGGGAGTGTCAAGTTAGTAGTTTTCGAGTTTAGCTAATTGATTTGAATCATGATTAAATACGTTATTCTCAATTTAGAACCGAGCAATGATAACATTCAATGTTCTCTGCAAATAAAATATTTATCAACTAATCCATTGCGAGCGTTAATCTTTGATCGGACTATTCAACGATTTTATAATTTTTCCTACGGCGAAAAATTTAAACTCGATTATCCTACTGAACTGATTAATAAATATAATAATTGGAACAGTAAATGTAAGCAATTTCAAAAATTAGGACTGAATCCTGGCTCGGCAAATGAGGATTTAGATAAATGTGCAAAACAATTAGATCGTAACCTAGAACAATTTAACCAAGAATTAAATAAATGGTTAGAATCTGTTCCTAATAAAGTTGAAGAAAAAATAGAGAAAAATTTCTTAAGTAGTCTTGAAAAATTTTTGGACTCTGATACCAAAGTAATCTTTGTCATTGAAACTGAAATTCTGGAAATTCAAAAGCTGTTTTGGCATCATTGGAAATTACTCAAAAAGCATCCTCAAATTAGCCTTGTATTTGGGATAACACGACCAAAAAATAAAGTTAAACAAGAATTATATGTTCGGCCGTTTAATGAGGCGTTGAAAGTTTTGATTATTTTCGGAGATATCCCAGAAGGAAATATTCAAAAGCAAAAAAATATCTGGGAAAAATCAATTTCGATATGTCATAATTTGGGTATTAAGTTAGAGTTGCATTATTTGGAAAAAATTAGTTCTCAAAAGATAAGCTCACTTGTCAATAATGGGCATCAATTTGAAGTTATTTACTTCTTGGGACATAATCCAGACGACGAAGAAAGCAATGGGCAAGAAGACAAAAGGATAAAAATTAGTGAAAATGAAGATTGGTCGTATGATAAATTTTGTTCATCTATTAACATAAAAAAAATAAAAACTTTAAAGCTAGTTATTTTAAACTCTTGCTATTCCCTAAAGTTAGCAAAAGCTCTCATTAACGAGGCAGAAATTCCTCAAGTTATTGCGATGAGAGAGTCTATCTTTCTGGATTTTTCTCGAGAATTTTTAGTGGTTTTGTTGATCGATTTACTTCGATATAAATTTTTACCTTTTGCTCTTAAAGAAGCTCAAGAAAAGATAGAAGATAATGAGGATGATAAAAAATGGCAAAGTTCTGCTTCAGTCGTTGCTCTTTTACAAAATCTCAACAAAACTCCTTGGACATGGCCTAATAATAAAGAATCTCGCTTCAAAAAGAATCTATTTCTATATTGCTCAGGTTTTTTGTCTTGTTTATTCATATTAGCAATAATTCCTACTTTGAGCAAGAATAGATTACTTAATCTTCCTGGACAGATTAATAAAATATTTCCTCCGTCAAAAGCTGAAGTAGAAAATGTATTACAAGAAAGTACGGTAACTATTAAAGTTTATGACCCCAACACAGAAAAAGAAAAATCTAGTTTTTTTGCGGGTATTATTTTTGCTTATGACAAGAAAGCAGACAAATCTCATCCTCAACAAGATACAACTTATTATATTCTAACCACCGCAAAATTATTAGAAAACAGAGAAAATCATCAAATTGTTATATTAACTAATCAAGGACGAGAAAATTTCAGAAACCACAGACCTATTACAGAGGTGAGTCAGCACTTAGCTATAATGACTTTTAACAGCAATAAAACATACAAAATCGCTCAACTGAGCAAAGATAAGGCTGCATTAGAAGAAAAAGTTTATATGGCTGCTAAACAGTCTCCAGAAGACCCTTCTTCAAATCTCAATTTAATTGATAGTAAAATTACCGATCTAAATCCAATGGAAAAAAATCAAACTTATAATTTTTTCTACAACAGCTTCGATAGTACAATTAAACCAAAAGCGGAAGGAAATCCTATTATTAATCAAGATGGCTGCTTAATTGGAATTGATTTAGGTATTTCTAAGTTGCCTAATCAGAATTTGGGAATTGGTATTCCAAAAGATACGCTTCTAGAGGTAAAAAAGCTTAAAAATCCCCAGGACACATCGATAAGTAACATAGAAGAATCAAAGTTTTCATTTTATACTGAATCTTGTCAGTATGAATAACAAGGCTATAAACATTCTTTTTCCAGCTTACGATATTGAAGCTTGAACAGCGATAAAAACCACTGCGATACCGTTTCTTTATTAGGATTGTATTGATCGATTTTATCAAATACTTGCTTCAAAGTTTGCTGCCATGCCATTCCAGAAATATCCGGGGAAGAACTATAGATATTTTGATTTTGTACTTGATTAGATTCTTGAATTTTATTAGTTAATTTCGTTAAACTTTTATATCTTTGCTGACTAATTTTTGGATAATTTTTAGCAGCCAAAGCTAAACTTTCTAACTGTTTATTTTCATATTCTGCAAGTTCTGTATTGATTCTCGCTAACAAAGTCCGTAAAGAATTTTCTCTTGCTTTTAAGATTCTTGAATCGATTTCAGGATGTTGAATTGCATAGTCAGAAAATTCTGCTATTGCTTTCTCAAACTCTTGAGCTTGAGCTTTTCTAAGTTCATATCCCTTTTCGTTCAAAACCATAGCTGTAAATCCACTAACTGTAACTCAACGCAAACAATACCTTTAGTAATTCCTCTTTCTATATCTATTGTATAATAACCATAAATCGTTTGACCATTTACGGCTCTCGTATCTGCGGTTAATAATTCTCCTCCATACTTTTTCTTTTGCTCTCCACATCCTTCTAAGGAAGTATCCAGCAGGATACTATCAAGCTTTTCTGGATTTACTTTCTCGCTTTCCCAAAAACCATCATAATCATTGGGTTTTCGCTTTTTAGTCACAAAACTACCATCAAGATAGACTTTTTGGCAACCTGCTTGTTGAAGATTTAGCAATACTTTTTTTAGTCCGACTAGAAGACGTTGTCTTCTTCGAGTTGTTCCAAATCTTTCTACAAGCTCTTTCCAGCTATCTAATTTATGTTCTCCCGGCGGCAAAAAGCCGTGTTTATTAAAAGGAGGAATTCCCATGTTTTTAATATTAGATAATTTATAAGCAAGCTAGGCATTGCCCAATAAAAACTAGGGTCGATTAGAGCCAATTGAATGACTATCTTGATAAGATTGGTTTAAGGGATCTCTGTAAGTTAGGTAAAGTTTTAGAGGAATCGGTGGACTCTGAATCAACGCTAGATGATAGTCCTCAACAACCTGCATAGCTTCAGAAGTAGATAAGGATTTATCGTAACGAAGATCGGCGCATTTTTGAAAAGTATTTTGAGCAGATAATTTCAGATCTGAATACTTTTTCCAAAGCAGTAATATATCCCCAGATAGGATAAAAGAAATAGCTGTTAATGCTGCCTTAACTGCCCACTTTACCACAGTCATATCTTGATTTTCTTGGCTGATTGTAGCCGGAGAAGTTGCAAAGTCTGCAAAATAAATAATTCCTGATAAAATTGAAATTGAAATAACTAAAAATACCAGTAAATAATTGACCACTTTTGTTGCTAAAAACTCAGTAAAGTAAGCAGATTCTGTTGTAATATCCATTAATCTTTGTGGACTATTAGATAGAGAAGATGAATAATAAGGATAAGTAAAAGGAGCTTGTTGTAATTGAATTCCCGTTGTCCAAGCTCTAACCATAGCTAACTCATGGCTCGGAATATCTTCTCCTAAACTATCAGCATATAAAATCATTCTTCTACATTTATCAGCTTTTTGTGTCAAGTTATTAGCCCATTCTCGCAACCATGCTACTGCTATTGGAGTGATTAAAGCAAGAAAACCGGCAATAGCTAAAAGCCACAATTTATTGTTGACTGTCGCAATTAATGCTAAAACTTGAGCGCATAAAGATAACAACAAGCTGTACCACCATCTCACTTCAGCTTGATCGTAGAGATAATTGCGAATATCCGACAAATCTTTTTGGTTTGACATAGCTTACTTGAGAAGAGATATAAGATAAAATTTTTAACAATTTATCTAAATTTTAATCAGAAATTTAGATAAATTATCCCGTTAAAATAGGGTTTAGTCAAAAGAAAATTGTTCTGTGTGAATTTCCTCTGCTCGCTTCACTTGTATTTGAAAACTCTCTCCCAATTGAAGGGTATATTCCAAAGAGATATAATCACCTCCTTTTGTCAGATTTGCCTTCAAAGTTTGATCGGATAAAGATAGTAGCTTCAAATTCAAATCAGATGGAATTCTTTCCCCTCTATAGGATTGAACTTCCACGAGAAGTTGAAACTTTCCTTCTTTTTCAGGGGTTATCCTGACGAATAGGATAAATGTCCGTCTTCTCAGAGTAATGTATTTAGCCTTATAGAGAGGAGAGGTGATAGATTTATCAATTGTAGGTAAAGCGGGATCATCTAGGCAAACAAAATTTTGCTGTTTAGCATTAAGAATTTTTGCTGATTCATGCTCATCCCAATTCTTGGCAAAAATTCTTTCGAGAAATTGTTTGTTTTTAGCCAGAAGAAGTAAATCAACTAAATTGTCAATATCCGGTAATTGAGCTAATAGTAATTCGTCAGTTTCTATCTGCTCGACAAATCCAACTAAAATAGCTTTCTTCGCTTCTTCATCAATTTCTACCACCACATAACCCACTCTATCTGACCATACCTCGGACGGGACATAACAGATATTTTCATTTGGCAAAACTGGACGACATTCTAATTTACCGAGAACATCGATCTTTAAATCAGCACTATCCATTAAAATTCGCTGATTATAATGCCCAATAGTGCTTTCCTCTAAATTTGTTTCTACTTTCAAACACTGGCAGTAAAAGTTAACAGCAAGCACGGCTAAAGTATTTAGAAAAACCTGTTGACTTTTATCGGAATTTTTCTGCTCGCTACTAAACTTTTGAGCTAATTTAAAATCAGCACCGCTCAAGGGGACTGTAAAAGTTAAACGTTCAGCTAGTGGCATCATGGTTTTTGTCTCCTATTTCTAAAAATATTCTTGAAAAATTGGTTGCAATTTATCAACGCTGCGTTGATAAAAGCTGCTTAAAGTTGCTAAGGAAATTCCCCATTCTGTTGACATTTCCTTCCAAGATTGTCCATTAAATCGCCTTATACAGATTGCTTGAAAATTAGCCTCCGGATGCTTTTCTATGTGAGTCTGTCGAAAACAATCTCTAGGGTCTTTTTGGATAAAATCCCATAATCTCTCCCAATCTTTTTGGGGGGACATAGATTCAGGTTGCTGGATTATATCAAGCAAGGAAATATCTGAGGCATTAGTCCAGCTTGATTGCTCCGACTGGAGAGGAACATCCAAAGATTGCTCATAAATTCTGACTCGTTTGCCGTTATTTTGTCTATGTCGCAGTTTTAAATGTTCCCTGACAGCATCGATAAATCGCTTATCGAGCAAAAAACTTACCCATGCCAAGACATTACCTTTACTTGGGTCGTACAGATCAATTTTTTCAAAAATCTCTAAAAAAGTCTGCTGTAGAGCTTCGTGAAAAATATCCTGATAGACAGACTTAGGAAAATTATAGATATTTTTACAGTACACTTTATTAGAGTTTTGAATCTCATTGGTTAGTTTTGTTAGCCATTTTTGTCTCTCCTTGCTGTTTGCAGGGGAGCTTTTAGCCAAAAGTGCTATTTCTTCAAGAAGCTTAAGTTTGCTGTCTGGGTTACTCATCGGAGAACTCTCCTTGCATTTTCTAGATCACTACCCCTTTCATCTACTCGTCAGGTTACTGGCATTTTATGCAAAAACCGATAATTAAAATTCTTTTTTGTGAGGAATTGTCGAGGGAATTGCGATCTCGCTCCCGGACTGCCTTCGGTATCGCAGCCAGAGTGGATGTGGCGCGGGGTACTATCGAGAATGTAAATTTATGTTAAGATAAACCCAAATTTTGCATAAAAAGCAGCCATCGCTACGAGAAAGTAATGTAAAACCGGAACTAAACACGATCGCTGTTTGGTTGCTATCAATCAGGACTCATTGATCAGGAGGTGGAGTGCTTGGGAGTTATTTATATTGGCGATCGCGAAACAGGTAAAACTCACCTAGTCTTGGAATTAGCTAACCCCAGGGGAAATTATGTCAAAGTTACTTATCCCGATTATCAGTATCTCAAAGGCATTTTATATCTTCCAGAACAGGGCAAAACTAGAGCAACAGATGATAAGCAAGCAATTTATGAGCAGTACATAGAAGTTAATGTCACCCTTCCCACAGGAGAGAAAATGATTGCCTTGGATTGGTTGGACACCCCCGGTGAAATCTGGCGAAAATCTTGGCAAGACAAACAACCCGATGAATGGAAAGGATTTCTCGAAACGATCAGAAAAGCTGAAGGAATTATGTTGATTTTACCGCCCTATCGGGACATCATTAAACCGACCGGTCAAGTCAACAAAGATGACTTTATCACCACAAAACAATGGTGTAATCGTTTTGACCGTTGGCTTGAATTTTTCCAGCAAGATTGTCCGAAAATTCGACATCTTCTCCTCTGTTTAAATAAAGCCGATTTACTCCCAATCGATCTCGAAGAAGAAGCCAGAAAACTCGCTTTTAATCCTGATTTCCAACCCATAACATGGCAAGAGAGAGATAACTATGTTTTTCAGCGTTATTTTCGACCGATTCACCCTCAAATCAATCAACTTAACCGTAGTATTCAAGGGTTAACAATTAGATGTTTCATTACGAGCATATATAATCGAAAATTATTAGAACTACCCTGGATTTATTTGGGCAGTCATCTCGCAAAGTAAAGTTAAAATAGGAGTAAAAATGACCAGTGGAAATATTGTTGTAATTGGACCGACAGCAGCAGGAAAAACCACCTATTTAGCGGCTTTATCCTACTTCAAAGAACACAAACAAGGCAAAAAACTATTTACTGTCAACCCCCAAAATCCTGCCACAAGAATACTTGCAGAAAAAGCTGAAAATATTCTCAAACAGGCGGCCGATCTAGATAGAACTGTCATCGGACAAGAGATTGAGTCAGTAGATGACTTACCCTTTTATTCCTTTGGTATCACAGCCAAACCCTATTGGTATAGTTCCACGGAGACTTTTCAATTAACCGCTAGAGATTATCCCGGAGAAGTCTTTGAGGCAATTGCCAGTCCCAGTGCAAGAAAGCCTATCCATGAAGATTTTATTAATGAATGTTTTACCGATGTCATCGGCTGTCTAATTATGCTAACAGGATGGGAACCCGGAACTGATAACTTTTATAACAGAATCATGAAACAATTCCTTAAATTAATGGATGAGCGGGGTCGTTCTCAGAATTTGAAGTTAGCAATAGTTATGAGTAAATGTGAAAGAGGAGAAATTTGGCCCGGTAGGCTTGACCCAGAAATTGATTTGTTCGCCGTCCATTTACGAGAGACTACTAAAACCTTGCGAGCAAAAGTTATTCCCCAAAATCTGCGTTTTTTTGCCCTTTCTACCTTTGGCGTTTTAGGCAGAGATAATCCCCGTCCTAACCGAGAAGATCGGATGAAAGGAGAAGAACCGGCTTCGGTGATTAGACAACCAAACTCATGGCAACCTTATAATCTAATTGAACCTCTCTATTGGCTCAGTAAAAAACCAAATCAAAGAGCCAAAAATGAAAGCGTTTGACTGGTTAAAACCAAAAGCTCCTGAATTAAAAGATGCCAATGCCGAAATACGGGTTATTGGCGATCTCAGTGCTGGTAAAACCGCCTATATGGCTTCCCTCGCCTATTGGCCAAATGCTAAGGCCGATAGTCCAGTTCAATCGGTGACTCCAGTGGGGAACCAAGAAGCCAGCGCACAACTGATGAACATGGCACAGAACATCTTGGAACAGGGACTAGAATTAGAACCAACTCCCCTAGAAGCCACCGTTGATGAAGTCAAAGATTATGGATTAAGTATTGTTCTCAAAGAACAATTTTCTTTGAAAAATCTGCAAAGAGGCCTATCTTCTAGCGCAATACGTCTCAATGTTAACTGTAAAGATTATTCCGGCGAGTTTCTTCGGGATCTCATTAACAAAACCGGCGATCCGCGCTTAGTTGACTATCTCGAAGACTGTGTGGTGGCTACAGGTCTTTTATTGTTAGTGGATGGAACCTCTCACCGCAAAGATAAAGACTATGCTATTGGACTAGAAAAGTTTTTAGCAGCTTTAGACAGGGTGGATATTAATCCCAAACAGCGCCGCGTTGCTTTTGCGGTTAGTAAGTGCGAACTGAGTCAACTGTGGGTGAGTCGTCATGAACCGAGAAAATTGACACAAAGACGCTTTCCTCTGATGCAAAATAAATTAGAAAACTGGGTAGATAGGGGAGGAGGTGAAGTGGACTATTTTGCCACTTCTGCCTTTGGTACGTTGGGAACAAATTATCCCGAACCCAACTCGATCGAAAAACAACGCGATCGCCAAGGAACAACTTCTATTATCCGCGATCCGAAGCGGTGGCGACCCTTTGGTTTAGTTTCCCCGATTTACTGGCTTTGTACCGGTCAACATCACAAAGAATTAGATAAGGATTAAAACAATGACTACTATTCACATTCATGAATTTAGCACGGGTATTTTAGTCGATGGCACTGGCGGTGCTGGTGAGTGGAGGTCGCGGGGTTTTTCGGGAGAGTACATGAACTCAACCCTTGCTGAAATTCCTAGACCTGTACAGTTAGCGATCAAAAATCGGGAATTTGCCGTTTCTGAAGGCGCATCTAGCCAAAATCCCGCCATTATTGGACGGGAAGTGGAATATCATGGAGAGGCTTGGTCAGTCATTGCCGTCGTCACACGGGGGATGGATGAACGGGGACGGGGTGCATCTCTCTATCGTTATTTCTTGTGTGAGGAAAGGGGTAAGCTGCCTGATCTTGTATCTTGGTACATGAAAAATGGAATGCCAACTTTTAACCCCTCCGATCATAAACAAGTCGATTGGTTTACAGAATATGACGATACTGGGACTCAAATTAATGACTATATTCCGCCTGAGTTGGATGGGATTTGGGAAGGAAAAACACCGATAATTATTACTCAAAAACAGCCACCATATACTGCTTTAATCATTCATAAAATTGCCTCTAAAACTGACCCAGCAAAATATAATAAATTGATTTCTTGGGCCTGTAATGTGGAGGCTTTAGAGAAACCAAATCGCTTTTTAGTCATTCATCCCGCCAGTAAAAAAGCAGAGGAGACCATAAGAGCCACAATAAACAGTATTCCTCAACTTCCCCCGGCTATACCCGAAGAACCCCTAATCAGAACTGCTATTAAGAATTCCTGCCGGACAGGAAACTTTCAAGAAAATTTAGCCCCTATCGAAGATGCTTTGAACAATCCTAAAATTCAACAGGATTATACAACCTTTTGGAATTCCATATTTGAAGGACAAGGCTCCAAAGATGCTTATGAGCAACAAATTTATGATGACTTTAAAGTACGTCTTTTGACGCTACAAGCCATAATTTGCCCTGAAAAGCTGCCAGATTTTGTCGCTTGGATAATGAAAAAACAGGAGGATGATTATCCAATATCTCAGAGTTTTCAAGGGGAAATTGTAAAAGCTATTACTCAGCGAAACTCATTAATATTTAATCAAGTTAAGCAAGGTATTAATATACTTATTCTTCATATCATTAAGCAGCCAGAATTGATAGATGCTACAGCTAAACTCTTATTAGATGAAGTCGGACTCTGGGGAGTAACATATAAAAGTTACACAAGTGTGGGATTGAAACAAGATTTAAAGAAAAAAGCAGGTTATCTAAGCACGGAAACAGAAGGTTTAAAAGAAAAAGAATTTTATGTGTTAAATGATGCACGTTGGCAAGAAATTATAGATGACTTAAGGAAAGTTTGGAATCATCGTTTTTATCCCGATCCAACAACTCAAAAATACATCCATCTTGCTCGCCTATTTGATAAACTAGAAGTGTCATCGCAGGAACAGTATAAAGGATATAGTTTAACCGTTTTCTTTTATCATCTCGCCCAGGAAAAGATTCCTAGTGACGTATATAAACGCCATAAATTGAAGGGGGATGAAGTTTATAATTTTGGTATTGAAGTTAAAAGAGATATACCTTGGTATGAACCAGTATTTAGAGAAATAAAAGAAACAGCAATATTTCTTCTATCTTCCGTGTTTAGAGGTGGAGCATCTGGCTGTTTTATTGCTATTATTTATTTTTTGCTTATATTCACTTTAGGAGGATTTTTCTTTCAAAGATTATTGAATTTAGCTAATTTATCTGTACCCGGTTTACCCGGAGGATCAAATACTTCAGAATCGCCGATTATTAAAAAAGCGATCAAAAACTTTTCAAATACCGAAAAATCATTAGAGCAAATTAAGAATGACTTAACACATACTACTAGAGCAGATGCTTCTAAACCTAACAAGAATGAGATTGATGAAGCTATTTCAAAAATTCTCGATCCCAATAAATCTTTTGAGCTTAAGACTCTAAATAAACTAGAAGATAATAAAGATAAAGAAAAGTGGATTTTATCTATATTGTCTTATCAATTATATAAAGTTACACCATCTAATTCTGATGATATTGACGGTATTATTGATAAGTCTGGAAAAACCAATGAAACTCTAAAATGTAATCTACTTCAAAATATGCAACTGCAAGCAACTAAAGAAACTGCTGACAATTGTAAAAATCTAGGGTTTTCCAAAGTTAAAGCGGCTAAAACTGCCGCTAAAAAAACAACGCAATCTCCAACTCCAACTCCAACTCCATCCCCATCTCCGACAAGAGACGAAGCAATTAAAAAGGGAATCCAAGAGTTTGATAAACTACAAAAGACAAAATTTAGTTTAGAAACTTTAGTAAAAGAATTAGATGAGGCTTTTTCTGTTTCATCTTCATATAATGTAATTAATGTTCTTGATCCCAATAATGAATTTGGAATTTACCTTAGTCGTATGACTGAACCAGCAGATAAAGAAGCTTGGGTTAAAGCTATTTTACAATACCAAGAAAGTCTTAAATCTAGACTTAAAAAGGAGCAATCTATTAATATTGATGTTGATGGAGTGATTAACTATGAAAGGAATACCTATAACCTTTTGAAGTGTGATGTAGCTGCTCAACTAGGTCAAACATTAAGTAATACACCAATTTGCGGTAAAGTAAACCCAATTGATTAATCAACTCCCCCAAGAGGATAGTTTTTAAACCTATGAGAATTTGGCTTTACATACTAGCAGGAATAACCTCAGCTTTAATTGGCTGGAATATCGGTCAGATTTTCTTGACTGATTTAAAAATCCTCTCTCGGTTTCCAGAGGTGGTTCTTTTTCCCTGCGTCGCCATATCCTTAGCGATTGGGATGGTAATGAATGAAATATTTATTAGTAATCCCACCCGTCCTAAACTCAACTTTCGGATTGCTTTAGTTCCCCTATTAATTGCCACCTTAATCGGATTGATTGCCGGATTAGCAGCGGGTGGAATCTTTCAGCTATTAATTCAATTTGGAGTTGCTGAATTTCTCGGTAGATTTTTGGGTTGGCTTTTTGTCGGTGCAGCCGTCGGATTAGCCGAAGGACTAACTTGGCAATTTTACAGCATGGAGGCTGGCGATCGCGATCGTTTTCGACAACGGTTATATACTAGCATCATCGGTGCGGTTGTTGCCAGTTTCGTAGCGGTGGTAATCTTTGAATTTATTCGTCAATGGTTAGGCACCTCAGAAGCGTTTAGAAAAGCAGAAGATCCCCTCGGATTTGCCATTTTAGGCTTATTGCTCGGCCTAACCTTTACAATTACTAATTCTCCTAGCTACATGGCGGCACTGAGAGCCGGTAAAGGATTCGAGTACAGAAAAATCATTCCCGAACTCGAAAGCATCGATCCTCAATTTACATCCATTAATTCAGTCTTTCCTAACATCCATAAAACGCTCAAATTTGTCAGTGAATCGGATGCGGAAAAAATCGAAGAGGGACTGTCGATTCAACTTCCCGCCAAAGGAATCATCAAAATTGGTTCTGTCCCCAAAACTAAAGGTTCTGATGGTGTAGAAAGAGGATCGGATATTTATCTCCCCGGACTCCCCCCCCATATTGCTGACATCAAAATTACCCGCCGTGATGCCATTTTAGATCCTAACCCAACATTTTACAACCTTATTGAACTCAATGGCAGACGTTTAACTAGCACCAAAGAAATTACACTTAAACACAATAACCTGATAACCTTCCATGTTAAAGATAACCACAACCCCGATGAACCCAAAATCTATCGTTTCGTCTTCTACAATCGCTTCCTTGACCCACAAGCTTAGTTTATCAATGATTATGTTAAGCGCTCTGATTACCCCAGCTTGGGGAATTAAACCTGAAATCACAGATATTGAGGACATCGACGATAAAGTGACTCTTCAAATTCAAGTGACAGGAGAAGGTGGTAAGCCGATTATGGGTCTAGATGAAAGCGATTTTCAGCTTAAAGTTCTTGATAAAAAAAACAACAAAACTTATCAAGGGAAACAACTGCCTTTTGACTGGAAGTCTCCCCGAGAAACGACTCCTCCTGATGCTTGGATTGTCGTTCTCATCGACTTTAGTGGCAGTATGAATTGTTCTCAGGCTCTCAACACAAAATGTGATGCTAAAGCGGTTGCTAAAGGAAAGCGAAAATTAGATGCAGCAATTAACGCACTGGGAACATTTATTAAATTCGCCTCAGAGCGTAAAGGCAACACCTATTTATCTATTGTTCCCTTTGGGGTAGAAGGTAAAAAAGATAAGCCTGGAGCCTGTAATTATTACCCAAAAGTTACTTCAGAAACTCTCAATAATTTTAGTTTAGTGCAAGATGTTAAACTAACTAATTTTCTAGGTAGTCTTGCTGATAAAACTCCTTGTGCAACGACCAACTTCTATCAAGCTCTCAGAGAAACCGTCAAATTTTTTAAAAACGATAAAGAAGGTCGTTTTTATCCTAAAGATAAAGAAGGAAAACCTTTAAAACCTCAACCACGACTCTCAATTATTCTCCTTTCTGATGGCTTTGATAACAATAGCAATTATCAAGAAATTCAGAAAACTTTAGCCAATCTTCAGAACAATAAAGATATTGTTGTTCATACCCTAGGATATGGCTTAACCCCACAACAATTAGGCAAAAAATATTCTTTAGGTAAACCTGCTGTTCGTGGAGATATTAATAACCCAAAATTATCCCAAGAAACTAGAGAGCAACTAGAAAAAGAATTTGTAGATCAAAAACAGTTAGCGGAAATTGCGAAGTTAACAGGAGGAGTTACTGAATTTGCTGGTGATGCTGATGAAATTGCCGAGAAATTAGAAATTTTCCTTGATGCAATTCAAGGACGATACGAAATTAGTTATATCCAACCCAACGTTCGACGAGGAGGCGAATATGTAGCCACAGTTTTTACTCAAAAAGTAGCATCACAATCTAAACCTTATACCCTTGATTTTTTTGGGCGCACACTTCCCTTAGAAACCAGAATATTAATGCTTATTTTTATTTTTCTTGCTCTTGGTTTGGGGGGAGTAATTCCTTTTTATTATTGGGGAAAATGGTTAAAGGAAAAACAAAACTAATCCTAAATATTTTCGGCACTTGTAAAGTCATGAAACAGATCCTTATTTATTCATCTCTCTTTTTTCTCAGTAGTTGTAATTTTCAGTTTAATCAACCTCAAACAACTTCAGAATGTCCTCAAAAACCCACAGCTATTCTCATGGCAGAAAATCTAGAAAATGTTAACCTAACAACTGAAAATATCACCAAATCTAATCAGGTTAGTTCTACTAAAGCTGTCGGATACACCTTTAAAGGAAAGTCAGGACAAACCCTTAGCTATAACACAGATGATGATATCTGTGTGTGGCTTTATAGTCCAGACAATCAAATTTTACAAGGAACAAAATTGCCAGAAGATGGAAAGTATTTGCTGCAAATTGCTGCCCCCAAAGGTTCTAAAACCTTTAAGATAGAAATGAGTTTAGGAACGCTCGCTTCTTCCCCGACACCGACACCAAGACTCTCTCCATCTCCCTCACCTTCCCATGATCTCACACAAGATGAAGCAGAAAAACTTGTTAAACGTTGGTATGAAGTTAAAAGACAGGCTTTCGGTTCTTCTTTTGACGACAGCTTAGTAAAGCAATACGCCACCGGACAACTTTATTCTAACACCTTAGAAAAATGTAATGATGGAATCTGCGGGGGGACAGTGGGTTGGCTGCGCTCTAAAGGCTGTTATTATACTTATGATTTTTCCAATATCAATGAGATAGTCTCTTTTGCTCCTTCAGGTTCGTTACCTTCAATAACGGTCAATGTCACGGAACAACTTACACTCCATGGTCCCAGAAGTGCTGGATGTGGAACCCCAACCCAAACTTATCAAAAAAATGTTACCTATTGGTTTCAAAAAAATAACGGTGTTTGGAAAATAGAAAAATATAAGGTAGGAACCTAATCATGGAAAGAAAAAGAAGAAAGTCAATAAAAGTCAGAACACAATCGAAAACCTACCATATCCAGTGGTCTAGGTTTTTGCCCATCTTAATTTCTTTGTTTATAACATCTGCAATCACTCTATATTTTATCTTAAACTCCTCCAAAAACGAATCCTGTACAATAACTAAACTATCGTTAATTGACAGCGTTCCTAAATCTCTAGAAGGTCGAGTTTCTCCTAATCGAGTCCAATGCTATAAATTTCAAGGCATTCAAGGACAGCAATTACAATTAACAACTAATAAAAAAATAAGCTTGATTTACCCAGGTAATCAATCTCAAAATCTCCAAGGCGATTATCAAACGATTCTGTCCGAAACAGGTGACTATTCGCTAGTCATAGAGACGCAAGAAGATAACTTAGATTATCAAATTAACCTGATAGTAAGCTCGCAAAATACAACTAATCTGCCTAGAAAAACGCCCGTTACTGATTTTTCTTTAATACCTTTAACACCTCAACTTCCTAGTCAGCCTAATCGGCTAACTTATAACATTCAACAGTCGCCTACTTTTTATCAAGATCAAGAATTGCAGAAAATCGTTGACAATATTGTAAGTTTAGCTCAATCTAGAAAGTTACCAATAGATAAATTGTCTATCAGTTTAGTTGACTTAAATCAATCTGAATGTTGCGCTTATGCTGCTTATCAAGATAGTGAATTTAGATATCCCGCTAGTATTGTCAAGCTTTTCTGGCTGGTAGTTCTCTATAGTCAATATTATTATCAAGGAATTGAGCCGAATCAAATTCCTCCAGAAAAACTAAAAGTTATTTCTAAAATGATTAAAGATTCCGATAATGAATCAGCGAGTATCATTGTTGATGAAATTACTCAAACCAAATCGATTCAAAAAGACCTCGCACCAGAAAAACTCAAAGTCTGGATTAGCAAACGTTACGCTCTTAATGATTTTTTTGCATCCTATTTTGTTGATTCTGTTAATTACCCCCTGAATATTAGTCAGAAAACTTTCCCTATTCCCAATCTACTCGAAGATCCAGCAGGACCAGACCAACAAATTCGTCAGCTTAACGGCAAAAACTCACCACCGAGACGAAATTATTTAAATACCTATAGCGTTGCTAGATTGGTGCTCGAAATTGAACAAGGAAAAGCCATTTCGCCAGCTTATAGCCAAGCGATTAAAGAATTAATTAAACGAGATTTACATCCTCAAGCGTGGAAAGAAAAACCTTTTAATCCTATCCAAGACTTTTTCGGTCAATCTCTCCCCGTTAAAACTCAATTTTATGCTAAAATGGGCTGGACATTTAATAATCGAAATGATGCGGCTATTATCGTCAGTCCTGATAACAAAGCTCATTATATTTTAGTTGTCTTTGGAGATGAAAAAAAGTTTTATCAAGACAAAGAGTTTTTCCCAATTCTTTCACTACAAGTTTATAACCAAATGCTTAAAAAATGACTTAAGAAAAGACTAAAATAGGAGAGAATTCGGGAAAATAAGTAGGTAAATACGCCAATTAAGTTGCAAAGGGTAGTTCAAATGATTCTGGTTCTGATGGAGTTGCCGCCAAGATTATATACATCTGTACTGAATAAAAAAAGTGCAGGACTTTTAGGGTATTTTACCTTTTTCCTATCGGCATTTCAGGCTTTTTCAACATACCCTACTTAACTTTTCGCAATCCTTTAGAAAGATAGGCAACGAAAAAAGCTAACACTCCCGTCATCCCTACCTCGAAATAATTAGTCATGAGAATAGCGGTAAAAAAAAGGAGTAAGATGATTAATATAGTCCGCTTTTGTTCAGATAATTTCATCTCTAATTGCCTCTAATTCGGTTTTAATACTTAATGGTTGATAACCTAAAGAAAAAGCAAGAGAACTATCAAGAGAAACATCCTGCGGACGCGGTGCGCTCATGGGAACATCGCACTGTAAACAGGGTTTTATTTGTTCCCTGGGAAGGTTAAAAACTGCCGCCATTAGTAAACCAAATTGATAACGAGAAACTCTTTCTTTACCCCCCAGATGAATAATACCTTGCACTTTTTCTAATGCCAAAAGTAAACTATCCACCGCACTATTAACCCCAACAGCCGTCCGATATTCATCGGTAAATAGAGATAATTCTTTTCCCTCTTGCAGGGTTTTTAAAAAGGGTTGCAGAAAACTATTAGCGCTGGGAGAAGGGGAACCAAACATCAACGGCATTCGACAAATAGCTGCCCGAGGATATATTGCTAAAATACCCTTTTCTGCCGCTACTTTTTGCTCACCATAGACACTGACTGGAGAAACGGGATCATTTTCGGAATAGGGGGCATTTTTACCATCAAAAACTAAATCGGTAGAGGTAAAAACTAGGGGTATTTGATATTGACTACATAAACGGGCAATTTCTAGAGAAGCTGTCAGATTAATTGCCTCGGATGCTTGGGGAAATTCTTGACAGAGATTCGGTTTTGATTGGGCAGCCCCATGAATTACCGCGTCGGGTTTAATCTGTTGAAAAAGTTCTTTAACTGCGGCTAAGTCTGTTAAATTAATTTTAATTAAATTTGGGTCATTACTATTGACATTGTGATTAAGGTATGTACCGAAACTTGCCCAAGATGAGCGAGTTTTTTGGTAAATATGCCAACCTAAAAACCCACTAACTCCAGTGATTAACAGCGTTTTCATAGTTTAGAGATTAAATCCTTTTTCGTAGGCTAAAAACTGCACTTGCGGTTCCAAAGGTTCACTAACTAAACCAATTCCTGCAAATCCCCATCGCTGCATTAGTCCCTTTAATTGTGTTCCTGAGAGAGTTTCCACAGAAAAATTATTGGCTAAATCCTGAGCATGGGTATTGATATAACTTAAAGCATCATAGGATTCTTTAAACAGAAGCAGATAACTAGCTGGAGTTTCGCTTTCACCTTTTCTCAGACGCGCTACTAGGTATTGTCCGTCTTGTTTTGACCTGAGTAAATAATGTGTAGTTGCTAACATAGTTTATTAAGTGAAAAGTGAAAAGGAAAAAAGGGGTTGGGTGGGGGTACATCCCATTTTTGTAAATCTACTGAGTTGGGATTTTTAAAGGGAAACTATCTTCTAAAATTGGTCATTACTTCCAATTTTACCACTCAATCCAAGCCTTTGGGGGGTTCTACCCCCCAAACCCCCCGTTGGGGGCGTGGCGCCGCCCCCAAACCCCCCGCGCATTAGTTTTTCGGTGGGATGCTTACACGCAGCTGCTGATACATCTGTAATAATTTAAGGGTCACTGATAATTGCTGATTGTCCCTATTTCTGCAAATGTGAGATGCACCCGTTGGATAGTGGTAAATTTAGCTGAAATTTCCCTATCACCCTACTTTAAATCCTCCAATTTAATTCTAGGATCTACAGCTTTGAGAAGCAAATCAGCCAGAAGATTACCGATAATCAACATAGTAGCACCCATCATTAAACTGCCCATAACTAAATACAAATCTTTAGCCGTCACAGCTTGCAGAATCAAACGACCTAATCCAGGCCAGTTAAAGAAAAATTCGGCGATAAATGCCCCACTTAACAAACTGGAAAATTCAAAGCCCAAAAGAGTTATCAGGGGATTAATAGCATTGCGTAAAGCGTGAACATAGATAACTTTATTTTCTGGTAAACCTTTGGCCCTGGCGGTTTGAATATAATCCTGTCGCAGAACATCTAACAATTGTCCCCGCATCAATCTTTGTAATCCTGCAAAACTGGTAACTGTCAGGGCAATAGTTGGTAAAATCATGTGCCAAGCGATATCTAAAACTTTACCGATAGGGGAATATTCCGAATAGTTAATACTGGTCATATCACCCACCGGTAAAAGCGGCGAGACATTTTGGGCGAGAATTAGCAGTAAAAGGGCAGTGATAAAACTGGGAAAACCTTGACCAAGATAACTGATAACTCGGAAAAATTTATCGATAAATTGGTTTTGTTTGACGGCGCTGAGAATGCCCAAGGGAATCGCAATCGCCCAGGTTAAAATAATGGAAGTCAAAGACATTAATAACGTCGCTGGAATTCTCTCTAATAATAGGGAAGACACGGGACGAAAATAGGTAAAACTCAGACCAAAATTAAACTGAGTTACCACTTGCCATAACCATTTAAAATACTGGACAATCGGCGGGTCTTTTAAACCAAAAAGGGCAATATATTGTTCTTTAGTTTCCTGACTAATCTTGGGATTAAGGTCAAGCAAAGCCAGAAAACCGCCTGGGGTTAATTGGATAATAGCGAAACTCAAAGCCGAGGCTAACAACAGAGTTAATAAACCCTGGAGAACACGCTTGACAATATATAAAAAAGTTTCGCTAGTTAGGAGAGATTGTAACCCATTAGCACTCGATCGAGCGGTTTTAGCCTTGTAATTATCATCGGTCGCCGTCATAAGTAATCGTGCCAAGTTAATTTCCTAGTGGGGACTCCAATTCAGGAGACAGGAGATAAATAGTCGTGCAGAATTAATTGCCATTTTTGAGATAGGCACTCTTGGAAGAGTGTTAGCGAAATGTGTAATTAATTCTGCTTAGGTACTTAAGAGAAACCTAATAATCGATGAGGGTAATAATCGGTAAATCTGGTAATTTTTCCCGACCACCGAGGTCGATTAACTCGATGATAAAGGCAAATCCTAACACCTCGCAACCAATTTTTTCTAATAAATCCGCCGTTGCTTTCGCCGTCCCTCCCGTCGCAATTAAATCATCGACAATTAAGACTTTATGATGGGCTGCCACCGCGTCTTGATGAATTTCGAGACTATCGCTTCCGTATTCCAAATCATACTCGATACTGTGAACGGCGGCGGGTAATTTGCCCGGTTTCCGAACAGGAATAAATCCCGCTTCTAATTGGTATGCTAAAGGAACACCAAAGAGAAAACCCCTGGATTCCATACCGACAATGTAATCGGGGGATAAACCGTAATCGCGACACTTTGCCGTTAGGGTATCGATCGTGTAACGTAATCCTTGGGGATGATTGAGTAGGGTAGTAATATCGCGGAAGACAATACCCGGTTTGGGAAAGTCGGGAATATCGCGAATCAATGATTTCAGATCCATTCGGTTTCCGTGTCTCGTAAAATGGGGGACAGCTATCTATACAATACAATCTACAATATCCTGACTCGATCGCCCTTGTGTTTTAGTTCTCCTATATCATGACCTCTACTAGCCTAACGCCCGAATCTACAGCATCAGCCCCAGAAAAACCAGTTATTTTAAGCGTTTTACCCGATTTTCCGATTGCCAGTCAGCAATGCGCCCTACATCTCCAACAGCATATCGATTTAATGCTGTTAGCGTTGGAATCCTTAGAAGTCGGTGCCGGGGAGGCCCTGTTAGCCCTCTGTAAAGAACTAGGACTCGATAAAATTGTCAAAAACCGGATTATTTTCTGGCGCTTGCGCTGTACTAATCCTTGGCGAATTTCCTACACCCTCGACCGTCTCACCCTTGACCAAGCAAAAGCTTTAGTTATCATTGCCAGTTATCGGGCCAAACCCCTGGCTATATCCATCCGACAATTACTCTTAGCGCGGCAACAGATGGAATCAAAAGGTTTACCCGTGGATAATAATTTTCTTTTATCAGAATACCTAGAAAGATTTCGCTCCAATTTTCGCAGTCGCATGAACCCCCGTCGGGCCAAAGTATCGGTTTATCTAGCTGATGAAAATGCCCTAAATGAACTGGCTTTATCCCTCCTCGATCGGTTATTATTTTGTACTGGTACGACGGGAATGCAGCGGTTTTGGATTAGTTTATTTGATGGGGAGATCGTGTAGAAATGAGAAGACAGTATAGCTTGCCCAATTGTACCCTGATTCTCGATGGTTTCGGCGATGATTTCGCCCCGGCTAACCCCGGTGATAGCCGACCTTTACTCTCAATTTTGACTAACGTAGAATGTCGGTTAATCGGAGCTAATAAAGTCCTGCAAGGTGGTCGGGTTTTCTTGGAAAATTTAGTACAAGCGGTCAGTCAGTATGCCCAAGAATTTTTGAGTGGTGTTCGTCATCCCCAAGACCCCGTCCATGAACCAGATCATGTGTACCTAGAAAAGATTGACCATAATCTCCATCGTCTGGTTTGGTATCCATCAACGGACTTGAATATCCCAGAAAGTCCGGTCAACATAGAAATCAGTACCGTGCAGTTATTCGATTTAATAGAAGCGATTGACCAATTTTTTGCCGATACTCGCACTTTACCTGACCTAACCCTGAAATTACAGCCCGTTTCCCGTCGCTACCATAAGGTGGATGAATCGGTGGCCAGTCGAACAGTACCTTTTTTGGCAGGATTAGGCAGTCTTGTCGCTTGCGCCCTACTTTTCTATATTTTACCCGTCCCCCAAGTCCGTAAACCCGAAAATCCCCCCATTCCTGCCGCTTCTCCCAGTCCCACCGTCCCCACTAATCCCGTCTCCCCTCCTAGATAAAATTAGGACCCTAAGCTACATCTGTAAATGGAGTGATGGGAATGTGGTCATAAACTTCGGCATTCTTTGCCTGAGCTTGACGGAGATCGTAGTCTGTTTGAAGATTCAGCCAAAACTGAGGACTGTTACCGAAATATCGTGACAGACGCAAAGCTGTGTCCGCAGTGATACTACGCTTACCGGCTAAAATCTCACCGATACGAGTTTGAGCTACGCTTAAATCTTTGCTCAGTCTGTAGGGGGTAATATTGAGCGGTTCCAGAAAATCTAACTTGAGGATTTCACCGGGATGGATATTGGGCAAACGGTGGAACTGAGCTTTTACATTGAGCCTGTCGAAATGTGTCGAAGTGTTGCTGTTCATTGCATTTAGCTAATTTTAGTGGTAGTCCACTATCTCTACCTGATCAGCATTGCCTTCATCAGTCCAAATGAAGCAAATTCTCCATTGGTCATTAATACGGATGCTGTACTGGCCCTGATGATCGCCCTGCAACTTCTCCAACCGATTACCCGGTGGGACACGCAGATCATTGATCGATAACGCCGCTGCAAGGATTAGCAGTTTTCGTAGAGCGACCGATTGAATATCAGGGGGATAGTGACGAGACTGAAACCCCTCGAAAATGAGCTTAGTCTCTTCGGACTTGAAATTGACGATCATAACTGATAACTGATAACTGATGATCAAATCCTAACGCCTAACGATACTATTGTCAAGCAGAAGTAAGCCCCACACCCCACACCCCACACCCCACACCCCACACCCCACACCCCACACCCTTCTCCCCTGCTCTGTCTCAGTTTTTAGAGAAAGTACCCGAAAAAAACCAGATCTTTTTTGCACAAGTTAGAAAAATTGTGTTATACTGGTAAATCTGTGAAGGTTTTTCGATAGGGAGTATTGAAAAAAAAATGACCAAACTGGGAACCCATTTGATTGTCGATGCTTGGCAAGTACCTGCTGACCTCCTCAACGATCCCGAGCGCATTCGTCGCGCTATCCTCGATGGAATTACGGCAGGAGAAGCAACGCTGATCGATTTGTGTGTCCACCAGTTCAGTCCCCACGGAGTTACCGCGACGGCGACTTTAGCTGAATCTCATATCGCGATCCACACCTGGCCTGAACACGGCTATTTCGCCGCCGATTTATTCTTCTGTGGTGCCGGTAAACCCGTGGTTGCCATGGAAATCTTGACCAAATCCCTGCAAGCAGGTGAGATTAAAGTGCGGGAACTAACCAGAGGATTCCCCGGTCCTGGGGCAGTTTATGAAAGCAAAAAGGAAGAACCCCTTAAATCTTCCCTGGTTATGGCCTAATTTCTAGGGACTGCCTCAATAATAAGTTAGCATCACTGGCGATCGCCTAAACTGGAGTCGTGATCAGGATAACCTTTGTTTTTATCCTTGCCATCTTTCCCTCTCTGCTTAGTCTCTGGTTAATTAACCGATCCCAACAGAGATTAAGCAACCGTTTGAGAGGGATTCGCTATCGTCACGAATACAGCACGGTGATTGCCGGTGATTTTTTGTCAATCCCTCTAGAGACAGAAAATAAACCGGCCTTTATCGGTGATCTTAGTTGTCGTTTTAATGCCTACTCCCCCCATTTGCGTTGTGCGGTTAATCCCCCGGGTCCTTGTGAAGGTTGTCGGCAGTACGAAGCTAAAACTGGCACAGTGTAAGCGGCTTGAGCTTCCAAAAGGTTCCCTATTTGCTATCCTTAAAAATTATCGCTATCGCAATTGAGGAGTGTGGGAATAATGGCGTTCAAACGAAATTTGACCCTCTTAATCATCGGATTAGGATTAACTTGTTTACCCCTATATCCGGCCCAAGCTAACCAAATCAGCACCGTCACCCCGAATACGGCGGCCAATCAAACTCTCGCTACCCATCTGGTCCTAAAACTGAAAGAGAGAAAAGTTTACGTTTATCAAGATAAGCAACTTTTAGCGCAATTTACCGTCGCCGTCGGCAAAAAAGGCTGGGAAACCCCCACCGGTAAATTTGAAGTGCGGGAATTAGTTCGCAATCCCGTCTGGAAAAGTCCTTGGACAGGCAAAGTCAGCGCTCCCGGTCCCAATAGTGCCCTAGGGGAAAGATGGATCGGTTTTTGGAGTGACGGCAAAAATTCCATCGGTTTTCACGGCACCCCCGCAGAAAATTCCCTCGGTACTGCCGCTTCCCATGGTTGTGTGCGGATGCGGAATCGGGATGTAAAAGTGTTGTTTGATTTAGTCCGCATGGGAACCCCCGTCATCGTTCAACCTTAATTCCGGCAGGTATTTTTTTAAGATAGGCAGGTCTTCCGGGCGATCAATATCGGCTAATTTAGGCAGATAAGCGGTTTTTAAAGCCAGTTTAGCGCCGATTGTCTGGGTTTTTGCCAGGACTTCCCCCGTTCCCCAGGGAATATCGCTAAAAAGCTCTGGAAAGACCTGTTTTAAAGCAATTAGGTAGTATCCTCCATCTAACGCCGGCCCTAAAACCATATCGTGGGTTTTTAGGGCTTCAAAGGCTGCTAAAATCTCTTTTTCCCCGATTTCTGGGCAATCTGTGCCAATAATAGCGATCGCTGTCATCCCTTGAGCAAAACCATCGGCAAAAGCATTTTGCATCTTTTCTCCTAAGTCTTTTCCCCGTTGAGAATGATAGCAATAATGCACACCTAACCAAGTACGCATTTTCTCCTCGCTGCCGCCATGGTAGTAAATGATCAGGGAGAGAAAATTCCTCAAACCCGCTAATTTACCGAGAGTATATTCGGCCAGTTTGCGGTGCAATTCCTCGGCTCCCTCGGCTGCCAAAGCTGGAATCATACGGGTTTTTACTTTCCCCAATTCCGGGTAACGGGTAAAAATAATCAGTTGTTGTCTCCAGTCCACGAGTGATTGCGACGATGATATTAATTATAAGTTTTAGCATACTGTCAATAGGAGGCAGGAAACCCAATAAAACAGGCTTTATTGGCTTAATATAGATTATTGCAAGTGGGTGGGTGGAATTAAATATAAGATGAACGTAGGTACGATGGCAGCGATCGCTTTATTGAGTCGAAACCTTTTTCCTAGCGGCATTTCAGACTTTTTCAGCAAAACCTAATTAGCTAGGGACTAGGCTTTTTGGGTGAGTTTAAACAGGATAAACCAGCATCTTTAGCAGTAGGATACTTGATTGGGACAAAAGCAAAATCTGAACTTAGTGTCCGACACTCCACAATGTGAACAAATTCTACGGAGGGATTTTGGGGATCGCCATTTTCATCGAATTTTTCGCGATCGCCATTTTCATCGAATTTAATTGTCCCAGTTGCACCTTTAGTGACAAGAAACTCAGGAGACTTTAATTGTTCACGGATATTAATTCGTGTGGGAGTATTTGCCTTTTCTAGAGCTTTTGTTAGAGCAAGAGTTGCATCATAGGATAGGGCTGTTATTGCATTAACAGAAGTTGTAGTCCATAAAATTTTGGCATCCTTAAGAAAATTCTTGTTAGGACTGGTTAAAGAATCCCAAGGAACCGCAATAACAAACTTTTGAAAAGGTTGTAGGTTGTCAATTTGTTCTAAGGTACGAGGACTACGAAGCCCCCATGATCCGATAACCCAATTTTGACTATTATTAAGTTTTATAAGTTTAATTGCATCGCCTTCAGCATCGCCAATTGCTTTTGGGGATAGTACAAGCCCTATTGTTTCTGTTATTTTTCCTTGTCTTTTTCGTAACTCTTGGATGGCTTCTTCTGCCTTAAAATTATTTCCCAGATCAAATTCATCTAATTTTACTACAGTTCCAGAGAATGGAGGGCTTGTAAAAATAGTTTTAAAACTATTAAAAAAAGATTCACTAAATGGACTTCCTTCACTATAAAAGCCTACCACTTTTTTAATAGACTTTTCTTGCAAAAATTTTGCAATGGCAGGAGATTGTTGCTCGACAGAAAAAACAGTTCGCAGGAAATTTTTTCTGGGGTATTTAGTAAGCTCGCTAGTCGTTGATCCGGGAGAAATCAAAACTAAATTATTTTCCTTATAAATATCCACCGTTGCCACAGTCATTTCACTGGGATAGTGACCAACAACCCCTAAAATTTCAGGACGCTGGGAAAGAGATGATGCTATCTTTTTGGCTAATAATTCTTTATTTTCATCATTAGTAATGACAACTTTTAATCCCTTACCATTAATCGCTTTTTTGTTGATAAAATCTTGATCTGGAAAATACTTGAGGAATGGATCATTGTCATTTAAAAGTCCTAGATTAATTTTTGTTTGTAATTGTGCTACTCCTCGTAACATTTCTTTTGCTCGACTATCATCATCATCATCATTAGAGCTATTTTGATTTTTGGGAATACTAACAGCAACAGCAATGGTGTAATATGGCTTTTTAGTGGCTTCTAGTAAAGCATTATTTAAGTAAATTAACGTTTCTGGATCTAGCCTATCCTGTTGCCATGCGTCCTTAAATCTTAACAGGGCTTTTTGATAATCACACTGTGCAAAATATTCTGCACCTTTCTTCTTGTTAAACGATTGAGAGTAATTAAGAACTTCTTCTCCTTCACTAATAAAGTCGCCCGTTTGTTTTGGACAATTAGATGGAATTAATCGAGTAATAATACCAGGTCGATAAATGGCAATTAAACCTACAACTGCTATTAATGGTATTCCTATGCTAACTGGCAGATTTAATTTGAAATTTTGGGGCTTTAAAGTTTTTATAGAATGCAAAATTTGGGCAATTTTTGCAGAAGGAGAAGTGCTTGTTGGAATCGTCGGAGTAATGGGATAAACCTCATTTTGCACTTCTTCTTCAATCACCTGAATATCCTCATCCCTCAGCCCGTAACGGCTTTGTAACTCTTTTAGTCTCCTTCTGTTTCCTTCTGTTATTGAAATAGAATCAGCTAATAATTCTCTAAAAGTTGCTTTGTACTCTGTTAAATTTTGTAATCTTTTTCTGAATGGCGCAAGATTCTCGTATTCGATAATATCTGCCTCCTGTAATGATAAATCTAATTCGTTTCTTAGTTCATTTAGGCAGTTTCTTTCTGCACGATTAAAATTTTCTTTACATATATTTTCCTTGCTCCATTCATCTAGAATTTCTCTAATCTTCTCACGATACTTAAATTTAGGATCATTAGCAGCAAGAGGAGATCTGGCCAAATAAATAGTCTCGTCTCCTTCAAGAGAAAGATAAAATTTGGGAGTCATTGCAGGGGCAGCTTCTTTTACTCGTTCGCTGGCATACTCATGCAATTCATTAACAGAAATTAATTGATCACCATCCTTATCGGCTGCACCAGTTTGAATTCCTTCAACTAGATATTTTGTATAGATGGACAAATCGTTATTGTCCGACTCAAAAGAATATTCAATCGGACTAGAAGAGGTCAAAATCGCCCTTCCTTTACCTCCTAATTCCTCTTGAATGTTAAATTCCCCTTTGATTGGCATTCCCTGAACCAATGCTCCGCTAAAACAGCAGTCGAGAATAATTATCTGCCTTTTGGAACGACTATTTTTGATGTACTCTTGAAGTTCACTTGCCGGTAAAGCTGTTGCACGAAAAAAATTTCCATTCTGATCACACCCAGTGTCTCTTGTACTCAGAAAAAATTTAGCATCTTGATCTTTAAGTCCATGCCCAGAAAAATATAAAAGCACCAAATCATCTTGCTGTCGATTAGCAAATAAATCCTCAACTGCTTTTTCCATGCTCCCTTTGTCTGGGTTAGGCAAAACTGTAACCTGATGCTGATCAAAGGCTCCCATGTCTGGATGCTCTAATACTCGGCGCATTGCTTCAACGTCTAGAATTGCACTAGAAATTGGGCGCAATCCTTCGGAATACTCGCTCACACCAATTAACAAAGCAAATTTTGCCATAATACCTTCTTTAACCTGAGATAAAGTCTTGAGCCGCTTTAATAGCCATTTCCAATTCTTCTCGACTGTGAGCTTTAACCGTCAACTTGCGACCATTGGCCTCTACCGACAATTCTATCGGTTTACCTCCCAAGCGATCGCCCAGAAACCCTAACAACTTTTTCCCATTAGCGGGGTTAACTTCGGTCATTAACATTCCTCCCAAAAAACCGCCCAATGACTTATTACCTTCAGGGGGATTGGGATCAAGAATGCGTTTAACCGATTCAACTTCATCTGCCTGTTCTAGTTCTGTCAGTAATACTTGGGCCTGTTCGTCGCGTTCTTCAGGCTCCAGGTTAGGATCGTTAAAAGCGATCAGCAATTTAATCGTAGATTTGTTACTCATGGGAAGTTGAGTTGAAATAATATAGGATAATACTAATCTTACTGAATTATGCAAATTTTACCATATAGCATCTGAAATCTAAATAAGTGATCCCATTTCATACTACCCCTTGCCGAGTGCCGATTTCTTCACTGATGTTCTGATGTTGCTGAACATAGAAGATCGATTTTTCAACTTGCTCCAAGAAATCATAACAATTATTGTGTGTTGGGTTTCCTTACGTCAACCCTACTACTAAGCTAAACGGCGCTTAACCTGCATGATCTAATAGCTATAACCCTTTTGGAGTCTATATCGGTGATCCGAAGTAAAAGCCGTTTAGCTTACTACAGGCTAATGGCGATAATTCCGCATAGAATCTGAAATCTAAATAAGTGATCCCATTTCATACTGCCCCTTGCCGAGTGCCGATTTCTTCACTGATGTTGTGATGTTGCTGAACATAGAAGATCGATTTTTCAACTTGCTCCAAGAAATCATAACAATTATTGTGTGTTGGGTTTCGTTCCTCAACCCAACCTACAGGCTGCAAATTTTTCCCAGGGAATTAAGTTGGCTAACTTTTATCTTTCCCAATAAAACAGGGAATTAAAAGATAGCGATCGCAATTTTAATTCCCTGTTGAATTAGTTGTCGGGATTGAGGCGAAATTGCGCCATAGGGACCTTGTTCGAGATAAATTTGGCGAATCGCTGAGATATTGTCGCATAAGGCCAGAGAATCTGTTAAGAGTCCACCTTCTCCCGCTTCGATCAAAATACGGGTAGGGGTTTCTCCACCGGTTAAATCGCTGGTCAAGGGAACAACCAAAACACTACTAGAAAGCTGATTCCTGACATTGATAGAAACGACAACAGCAGGGCTTTTTTTGGTGTCTCCTATGGTTTTAAGGGCGCGAATTAAATAAATCTCTCCTTGGTGGGGATAATTGTCATCTTCCATGTTAGAGTCCTTCCGGGTCGAGGATTTCTTCCATTTGGGTTTGGGCGAATTCTCCCCAGTCCAGGTCAAATTGCCGTTCAGTTGGTTTTTGGGTTTGGTAGAAGGTGCGTAACTGGTTTTCTATCTGCTGTCGGTGCCACAGTCGCAATCCTTCTTCGACAGCAGCAGAGCGATTCTCCGTCAATTGGTCAATATCTTGAAGCAATTTAGAATCGACGGTAATAGATATCCGTTGTTTGGTGCTTGATTGGGTCATGGGTCGGGAGATGAGGTAATATTATTTATATGATATAGCGTTTCCTGTTCACAAGAGGTACATTATCGATTCTGAAAAGCTTAATCAGCAAAGGTTAAACTGTGCCTCGCAGATGCGAGAACCGCTATAATTTATCATATGACAATCCCGCCTCGGTTTTTAGGTTCGGGGCTTTGTCGGATAAGATACCGCTCCTCAAAAGTTAACTATAATGATTAAAAGTAAAGATATAGATATAACTTAATCCATCGCTTGTTTGTATTGTTGAACAGTCAGGTAAACCAACGACTACAGTTGAATTAAAACCAGCAAAAAATTAACTTAATGAGTTATTGGAAGCTGTACTTAAAGGTGAAGAAATTATCATCACAAAAAAGAATGAACCTGTAGTTAAATTAGGTCCTGTAAAGTTAGCCAAGAAACCACCGCTTCAACCCGGAAGTGCTGCGGGAAAAGTTGGGATAGCCGATGATTTTGATGCTCCTAGAACCACTGAGAACAGAGGACATCACTTTTGTGCAATTCCTGTAAACGGTTGAATAAAACTATCCACACCGACAAAGGAGGTGAGGGGCGACCAGTGTAAAATATCCTCTAAAATTGATTGATAGCCTTGCACATTGGGATGAAGTCCATCTGCCATTAATCTTTCTTGGCACCACAGATCACCCCGGTCCATCCAGAGATCAAATAAATCGAGATAGGGAATATTTTGTTCTAGACAAGCTTGTTTAGTGGTTTCTTTAAAACTATACTGATCGCCATGGTTGAAGTAAAAGCAGTCTAAAAAGGGCATTTTCCGCTCATCCACGGGAATCATACCTACAAACAAAACCGGGCAAAGAGAACGGGCCCGGGTGAGTAAATGTTCGATTTGAGTTTGAAAAAGATCGTGATCGGTATAAGTACGACCATCGGGCCGGCCCAAGCGGGCTGTATCATTAACACCGACGGAGAGAAGAATCAGGTCGGGGAGACGATTGCGAATTTCCCCCCTGAGACGAAATTCCTGTTCTAAACGTTCGGACACTTGTACCACTCGATCGCCGCGAATACCCAAATTATACAGGGCATGACCGGCACTTTCCATCCACAAACGACGTAGGCGCTCGGCCCAACCGCCACCCACGGGGTCGCCATAGCCGTACACAAGGCTATCACCTAAAGCGACGATTTTGAGGGGATGGGGCATGATTAGGCCTTTGTCTTTAGTAGGTAAACGAGAAAGAGTTTGCATGATCGCTCGATCGAATCGGTTGTCCTTTACACTTGTAAACGAATTTGGTTAAACTGTCCGTGTATTATACTACATTAGAAATTTTTTCCTGCCAGTTAACTTAAACATCAGCCAGGCACTGACACCGACCAGTATAAAGCAGCGCAGCCCGATGATCATTGCTTCCCTCCGAGTCATTTCCGGGCTAAATCTGCTATAGAATCTATGATTAAAACCTAGATAACTCAATGACTACTCGTTTACGACGCGCGGTTCAAGACCGAGAATTTTTGATTACAGCCGAGATTACTCCCCCAAAGGGTGGTAATACCAGTCATATGTTAGAAATGGCCCTCTGGCTAAAAAATCGCGTTCATGCGGCTAATATTACCGATGGCAGTCGCGCTGTAGTGCGAATGTCCTCTCTGGCTGCCTCTGCTATTCTCTATCAACACGACATTGAACCCATCTGTCAAATGGCCTGTCGCGATCGCAATGTGATCGGATTACAAGCAGATCTCATGGGCGCTCATGCCTTGGGATTGAGAAATATACTAGCTTTAACTGGAGATCCGGTCAAAGCAGGAGATCACCCCCAAGCTAGAGCAGTTTTTGACTTAGAATCGGTACGTTTGTTAAAATTAATTGATAAATTGAATAAAGGTTTTGACTTTAACGATAAATCTTTACCAGATGGACCCCTAGAACTTTTTGCTGGGGCTGCCGTCGATGTGCAGTCAAAAAGTTGGTCCGGTCTTCAAAGCCGTTTTGAGCGTAAAATCGAAGCAGGAGCGCAGTTTTTTCAAAGTCAATTAGTTACGGATTTTGATCGCCTTGATAAGTTCATGGAACAGGTGGCTACGATCGCCGATAAACCAGTTCTAGCGGGAATTTTTCTGTTAAAATCAGCTAAAAACGCCGTATTTTTAAATAAAAATGTGCCAGGGGTACAAATTCCCGACCAGATCATTCAAAGACTCGCCGATGCAGCTCATCCTCTCGAAGAAGGCATCAAAATCGCCGCCGAACAAATAAAATTAGCCCAGCAGTTATGTCAAGGTGTCCACATCATGGCGATTAAACGGGAGGATTTAGTCCCGAAAATTCTCGACGCGGCTGGTATCCTGCCAATACATAACTGAGATGAAAAGTCAATAGTTTTTATAAAAAATTAACTTTCATTTTGACTAGCGGTCTTTTGACAAGAATTCTACCCCTAACCTAGGATGGGAAGGCTTAAAGCATCTTCGGGGTTAAAAGCATGGATTCCAATCTAGGTCAAGAAAAAGAGAATAGTTGTGGTGGGCGAAAATGGTTGTCGATCGGTATTGCCCCCACGGGTATAATTTCTATTGGTATTGTTCCCATGGGCGTTATTTCCATCGGTATTGTGCCTATGGGAGTAGTTTCCATTGGAACCGTGGCCATGGGGACAATTGCAGCCGGTTTTGTGTCCATGGGACTTTTCAGTATTGGTAGCGTTGGGATGGGATTAAATAACGGTCATTTTTCCAATCTTAATTCTCCCCCTGCTGAATCTCCCCATAAACATCATCAGCATTAAAATCAAGATTTGACCAGCAATCATGAATTATTCCATCCGTGCTGCCGTTGCTACCGATGTCAAGGCTATTTTTGACTTAATTGTTGCCTTAGCAGCCTATCAAGAACTCAGCCATTTAATGACAGGAAATAGTCAAGCTTTAGGGGATCATTTATTCGGAGAAAAACCCTACATCGAAGCATTGGTGGCGGAAGTAGAGGGTAAAATAGTCGGTTTTGCCCTATTTTTTGCTAACTATTCCACCTTTATCACTAAACCGGGGCTTTACCTAGAAGATATCTTCGTTTTACCCGATTATCGCAGTCAAGGTATCGGGAAAGCTTTACTAATTGCTGTGGCTAAAATTGCCGTCGCTAGGGATGCAGGACTTTTAGAATGGACTGTCTTAGAGTGGAATCAACTGGCGATCGATTTTTATGGAAAAATGGGGGCTAAGGTCTTCAAAGAGTGGCAAATTTGTCGTCTCACCGGGACTGCTTTAACGGAATTGGGTAATAGTGATAAATAAGTCAGTCCCGATGAAAAAATTTTCACCCCCACAGATGAAAGAGATTTCCTTCCCTACACCCCACACCCCACACCCCACACCCTCTTTCAAGTCAGACCCTTTGTCGAGCCTAGAACTTTGTGATCGATCGAGACTCCTTGCTATACTATACCTCTGACACTGGCTTTCCTCATTGGTGCAGAATGCAACCCACAGACTCGAATAAATTTACCGAACAAGCTTGGGATTCGATTGTTAAATCGCAAGAAATTGCGCGACGCTTTAAAAATCAGACCTTAGAGGTGGAACACGTTATTATTGCCCTCCTAGAGCAGAATAACGGTCTAGCCACCCGGATTTTACAAAAAGCTAATATAGAAATTCCGCGACTGCAACAACAGCTAGAAGTCTTCACCAACCGGCAGCCGAAAGTGGCCATCGTCGATCAATTATACTTGGGTCGTGGTCTCGATCTGCTGCTCGATCGAGCGGAAGCATCCCGGGAAAGTTGGCAAGATAAATTTATCTCCGTCGAACATCTTCTCGTCGGTTTTGCCGAAGATGAAAGGGTTGGCCGGAAATGTTTACGCACCTTCAATCTTGACCCCCAAGATTTAGAATTAGCTATCAAAGCGATTCGCGGCACTCAAAAGGTTACTGAACCCAATCAAGAGGAAAAATACGAAGCTTTAGATAAATATGGACGGGATTTAACAGCAGCGGCCAAAGAAGGCAAATTAGACCCAGTTATCGGTCGTGATGAAGAAATTCGACGGGTGGTACAAGTTCTCTCGCGACGGTCGAAAAATAACCCGGTTTTAATCGGTGAACCGGGGGTAGGAAAAACCGCTATAGCTGAAGGATTAGCTCAACGGATTGTTAACGGAGATGTTCCCGAATCTTTAAAAAATCGTCAGTTAATTTCCCTCGATATGGGAAGTTTAATCGCTGGGGCAAAATATCGAGGCGAATTCGAGGAAAGATTGCGGTCAGTCATGAAAGAAGTTACCCAATCAGAAGGGCGAATTATTCTCTTTATCGATGAACTACATACCGTTGTCGGTGCGGGTTCTAGGGAAGGGGGATCGATGGATGCGGGCAACCTATTAAAACCTATGTTAGCTCGGGGAGAATTGCGCTGTATTGGGGCGACAACTTTAGATGAATATCGCAATCATATTGAAAAAGACCCCCCTTTAGAAAGACGTTTTCAACAGGTTTATATTAAGGAACCTTCCGTGGAGGATACTATCTCAATTCTCCGGGGTTTAAAAGAACGTTATGAGGTGCATCATGGGGTGACAATTACCGATTCGGCCCTAGTGGCAGCAGCTACCTTATCCCATCGTTATATTAGCGATCGCTTTTTACCAGATAAAGCGATCGATTTAGTCGATGAAGCGGCGGCCAAATTAGAGGTAGAAAGTACCACTAAACCTGCCGATTTGGAAATGATAGATCGTCGCTTAATGCAGTTACAAATGGAAAAATTCTCCTTAGAAAAAGAGGAGAAAAAAGATCGAGCTTTTCAAGAGCGTTTAGAAAGAATTATCGAAGAAATTGAGGAATTAGAAAGTAAACAAAAGCCTCTTGCTGACCAATGGCAAACGGAAAAACATATCGCCGAGGAAATTAAATTATTGCGAGAGGAAGAGGAACAATTGCGCCTACAGGTGGAGCAGGCCGAACGAGCTTATGATCTCAATAAAGCCGCCCAATTAAAGTATGGCAAACTAGAAATTTTACAGGGGGAATTAGAAGTAAAAGAAAAAGAACTAGAAACTATTCAAGCGGCAGGTTCTACCCTGTTAAGACAACAGGTAACTGATGCTGATATTGCCGAAATAGTCGCCCGTTGGACGGGAATTCCCGTCAATCGTTTAATGGAATCGGAACGACAAAAATTATTAGAATTAGAGTCTCATTTACAGAAAAAAGTGGTCGGACAAAATGAAGCAGTCACGGCAGTAGCAGCGGCGATTCGACGGGCCCGCGCGGGAATGAAAGATCCCTCGCGTCCGATTGGTTCATTCCTATTTATGGGACCTACCGGAGTGGGTAAAACCGAGTTAGCGCGGGCCTTGGCGGGGTTACTGTTCGACTCCGAGGAAGCCATGGTTCGTATCGATATGTCGGAATACATGGAAAAACACGCGGTTTCGCGGTTAATCGGCGCCCCTCCGGGTTATGTGGGTTACGAGGAAGGGGGACAACTATCGGAAGCGGTGCGTCGTCGTCCCTATTCTGTGGTTTTATTGGATGAAGTGGAGAAGGCCCATCGGGATGTTTTTAACATTTTATTACAAGTGCTTGACGATGGGCGCATTACCGACTCTCAGGGGCGCGTGGTGGATTTTCGGAATACGATTATCGTGATGACCAGTAATATTGGCAGTGACCATATTTTAAATGTTTCCGAAGATGCCGATTATGAGGAGATGCGGAAACGGGTTTTAACAGCTTTGCGGAGTCATTTTCGTCCCGAATTTTTGAATCGTATCGACGATTTAATTATTTTCCATACCCTGAAAAAAGAAGAATTGCGTTACATTGTTCGTCTGCAATTACAGCGTCTGGAAAGATTATTAGGAGAACAAAAAATTAATCTAGAATTAACTACGGCCGCAGAAAATCATATCGTTACTGTTGGTTACGATCCTACCTACGGTGCGCGACCTTTAAAACGTGCTATCCAAAGGGAGTTAGAGAATCCTTTAGCCACAAAAATTCTCGAACAAGCTTTTATGGAAGGGGATACGGTAGTAATTGATTGTCTGGATGAAGTTTTAAGTTTTAGCAAAAAGGAGCTAGAAAAGGAAGAGCCAAGATTAGAATTAGCTGTGGTTAACCTCAGTTCGGATTAAAACCAGATAGGGGATATATTCCCCCTAATTCAGCCAACATAAACAAAATTATGCCCCAAAAGGCCTTGTAAATCTAGCTAAACAGGTTTTACAGATGGTTTGCTGAAGAACTAATACAAGGTAATCTGGACAAGATTTTCGCCGTTTTTTAGGAGCGAAAAAGTACAAGATGCAACGCTATTGAAAACCAAATACTAACACAAAGTAGTGGGTCAAGCACTACAGGATTAAACGGCAAACCGCTTGACTAAACCTATTCAAACCTATTCACAAGTCTGAGAGCATCGGTCATTCGTAAGCATTTAATCGCTGATTTTTTCCAGTTTTATACAAGCACCTAGCTACTCTTTTTCCTTTAAATAACGGTTTCTCTTCCCCATATTTTGGCAAATTGTCTCGTTCCAAGTCACTTGATTGAGATGTATAGTATCCCTCAGTAATTACTACTTTTATTCCTTTCAATTGAGCTTTCTTTATCGGTCAACATTTCTATTAATCTATGATGAAGAAACTCGGCGGAACCAAGAATTACTCCTATGAGCGCGACGGGAGTGTCAATGCTGTAACTGATGACCACAGCTACTACAAAAGCGATCGGTTGCCGCTACTTTTGCCCCGCATTGACTACAAAATCGCGTTTTACTGACGGTTTTTGCGTCTCCCATACTCATTTTCATATCTCCCATTTGCATTTCCATGGGGGCAAAATTCATCGACATATTACCCATTTTCATCGGTTGCATCGGTTGCATTGGTTGCATTGGTTGCATTGGTTGCATCGGTTGCATCGGTGAGGAGGAGAAACTGGTAGCGGTTGTCGATTGAGAGGACTGAGAAACTCCAGAGGTATGAGGAGAGGAAAAACCGATACTGCTTCCTTGAATTTGGATTCTGTGGGGTCCGGTTTCGGTGATAATTTCAATCATTGCCCCTTGGGGAATTATCTCTATTTGGGGTTCTTGAGTCCAAACTCCCGTGGCAAAACTACTGCTAGACTGCTGTTGTTGTCCCACCGCACCACTAGCGAGGGTTACAATCGTCTGCATCCCTTGATTATCGAGATAGAGACGTTGTCCTGTGGGTAATTCACTATAAATAGCCATATTTTTGACAGTGAAAAGTAAAAAGTAAAAACCTAGTTCACACCCCTAGGATCCAGTCTAGCGAGGATAGAAATGTTAGAGGATTTTCTTAAGAATTTTATCGACAAAAAAAGGGTGGTTTCACCCACCCTCACCATGTCTCAAGAAAACAAACTTTTTAACGGACGCTACCAGCCAATTTATCGACCCGAATCGGTTTCATCAGGTACAATTTGAGGAATTGCCAAGCATTAGAGGCGAAGATAGGCAATTTCTTCAGGAATTTAACCGGTGCGGCACTGTTTTCGCTATCGATCGCCCGTAATCCCTCGTTATTGCGAACACAAATTTCTAGGCGATCATAGAATTCGGGACTATCCACATCGAGAACAATCGGGAAGACGCGGCCAGCGGTTTCATTGGTCTTCTCGATTACATACTTATCGTACTCGCGAGCGTCCAAACCGAGAATGGCGTAGAAACCAGAACGCTGAGTATCATTGAGATACATCGTAGCGAAGACCGAAAGCAGGAAGAAACGACACCAGAGACGAGCGCGCCAATCATTAAGAATATCAGGCTGCGCACGCATGATCGCATCGAAGAAGTCCCCGTGACGGTTTTCGTCTTGACACCAATTCTCGAAGAAGTTAAAAATCGGATAAACCCGATCTTCGGGATGTTGTTCAAGATGACGATAAATGGTGATATAGCGCCAATAACCGATTTTTTCGGAAAGATAGGTGGCGTAGAAGATAAATTTCGGTTTAAAGAAGGTGTAGTTACGGCTTTTGGTTAAAAATCCCAAGTCAAGGGAGAGGTTAAAATCCGATAAAGCCTTATTAAGGAACCCAGCGTGACGCGCTTCGTCCCGGGACATGAGGTTAAAGCATTCTGCGAGGACGGGATTTCTGTTTTTTAAACGTCTGCCGAGTTCTTTGTAGAGAAGAAAGCCAGAAAATTCGGCCGTGCAGGATCTTTCCAGAAATTCCACGAATAAACGGCGAGTTTCGCCATCAATATGCTCCCAAGAGCGATCGAATTCTTGATTGCGAACGAAGTGATGCCGGTTATAATCGGTACGGAATTCCTCTAAAATCGCTTTCAGTTCTTCCTCGTTAGCGGCGATCGACATTTCCGCCATCGCTTCAAAATCAGTGGTGTAGAAGCGGGGAGTGAGGATCGTTTCTTTGGCGGGAACTTTTATACCCGGACGGATTTCCTCGAATTCTGGTTTTTGGATCGTGCTGACCATAGGGATTATTGATTTTACTCTGGGATGATGATTGAGACGAGTAAAGGCTCTGAGATGATAATGACGAGCCGTGAAAAAACGGCTAGGATTCACTATAGCAAGCTCTCAGCCCTAGACTCCCTTCCTGTTCATTAAAAGTTACAACTCTTAATTAAGCTGTGTGAACAAACCCAGATTTTTTGCTCAAGGTCTTGACAAATGTTCGGGGATAGGGAGTAGGGAGCTTTTTTTCAGTAGAGTTCTTGCATAATTAATTTTTGAAAGTTCAAAAATGACAAAAATAGGCATAAAATTGCATAAAATCCCTAAATAGAGCATTTAATTGATGAATGCTCATTCTTAATTCTCCTGAATCCTGACTACTGGCTCCTTACTCCTCACCCAACGGAAGACTTTTGATTTTTGCCAGAGGTCTAGTGAACAGTAAACAGTGAACTGAAAACTCACATCTGATTACTGATCACTGAAGAGGCTGACAGCTATAATTAGGGTCTGCTGAAAAAGTTTGTTGGCGGGGTTAGGAGTCGGTCGTCGGTCGTCGGTCGTCGGTCGTTAGGAGTTTCAGGCTTTGTTGCTCTCTTTTTCGTACCAGTTTATGTACTAAAAGAAGGATAATGCAAGGTTTTTGAAGGTCTTAATCCTATTTTCGCAGCATGAACATCGGATTTTAACAGGTCAAAAGCCTTATTTTAAAAGGGTTTTACCATTATTCAGCAAACCCTAATTAGTTAACCCTGAATTGCTTTAGCTAATTGAACGTGAAGTTTATGACTGGCTTTAAAAGCCATGTAATGAGCAGTCGGAATAGTTCCCAGTAAACTCAAATCACCAATTAAGTCCAATAATTTATGTCTTGCTGGCTCATTATCAAAGCGTAAAGGAGGATTTAACCATTGATTTTGATCGCAGACTAAAGCATTTTCTAAACTGCCTCCTTTAATTAAACCAGCCTTTTGTAAATATTCAATTTGATCGGCAAAACCGAAAGTCCGGGCTGATGCGATCGCTTGACTAAAACTTTCCTGATCAGGACTCCAACTATACCATTGATTACCGATGGGTTTATAGGTAAAATCGATGCCGTAGGTAAAACGTAATTCAGGGGAAGGAATCGCCGCCACAAAAGCATCCCCTTCGTACAACCAAATCGGTTGAGAAATCCTTAAATCTGATGGAGAAAAAGAGTTATTTAAACCGGCATTTTCGATCGCTTCTACCCAGATTTTGGCCGAACCATCGAGGAGGGGAATTTCCGCACCATCCACCTCAATGCGAGCATTCTCTACCCCCAAAGCGGTTAAGGCCGCTAATAAATGCTCAACGGTTCTAACCTTTGCTTCTCCTTGTCCCAATTCCGTTGATAAAGTCGTTTGGTAAACCGAAGAAACTAGAGCGGGAATAATCGGTTGATTGGCTAAATCTCTGCGGACAAAATAACGTCCTTCTCCCGGATTGGCCCCACAGACGCGCACCCGGGTTATCTCCCCCGAATGTAGGCCAATTCCCGATAATTCAAATTGTTTAGGGATAGTAGAAACCATAATTATCAAGTAATAAAGCTTTGATCAGTGAACAGCAAAAATAACTAAATTTATCGATAACTGATAACTGATAACTGATTAGAATCGTTCCCCGATACCGAAATGGAGACGAGAACTACCATCGACATTAAAACCGTAGTCAACCCGAATTTGGCCGACGGGAGACTGTACCCGAACACCTAAACCGTAACCGAGACCGGTACCGGGTAAATCCCGGACAATCCCAGGTTGACCGGGGACATCACCTTGGGAACCAATAGTCGTGCCGAAATCGACAAATAACGCCCCTCCGATAATTGCCACAATGGGAAAACGATATTCGGCCGTCGCTTGGAAATAACTGCGACCGCTACCCACTTCTCCCTCGGCGTAACCCCGTACAGAGTTACTACCCCCCACAATAAAAGCATCGTAGGGGGGTAAATCGCCTAATACTGTCCCTGCTTGCACATTAAAAGCGAGGGATTGCTGACCTTTAAAAATATCGGTTTCAAAGAGATTAAAGGAATTAATCAACCGAACGGGGATAAAATAACTATAACTACCCCGAACACGAGTGCCGAAAATACTACCAGAACCGACTGGAATAGTTTGCTCTAAACCTAGACGCAGGAAAGAACCACTGGTGGGCTGCAGGGGATTGTCGCGAAAATCTTGAATAGCACCAATATTTAGGGACAGTAGATCATCGATCCCAGAGGAACTAAAAGACAGTTGTTGACTGCCAAAACCATTGAGAGGTGCAGACAGGGGGGAGATGTCACCATTGGCATTTTGTACCTGTACCTGTTGATAGTTAAAGCCTAGGGAAACCACCCATTTTGGTTTCGTAAACACATCAGGGGCCAAAGGACGAACAAAAGTAATACCGCCCCCCGTCCGAACGATACGGGGACTATCATTATCGTTAAGGGTCCGAATTGAGGAATTTTCCCCATCATAAACTAGAGAAATCGACTGTCGCCGGAAAACATTGACCGTGTAGGAAGTGCGGAAATTATCCGTGGCAATCCAAGGATCGGAAAAACTCAGATCAAATAAAAATTCCCGTTCCCCTAACTGAACTTCCGCCCCCAAAGTTTGGTTATTACCGCCAAAATTGCGCTGTTGATAGCTGACAGTGCCGAATAAGCCCGCATTCGAGCTAATACCACCCCCAGCGGCCACGGAACCGGTATTACCTTCCACCACATCGACGTTAACAATCACCTCCCTTGGGTCGCTGCCAGGGGAAAAAGACAGACGCACATCCTCGAATAAACCGAGACCGAAAACACGCTGTAAATCCTGTTGGGCGGTATTGCGGTTGAAAATATCCCCCGCTTTTAGGCGCATTTCCCTAGTAATGATAAATTCTCTGGTTTTACCTTTGACCGGTTCCTGTTCAACGTTAAAGTAGCGTACTTGAATTTTTTCGATTAAACCTTCGGAAATGACCAGAATCACCCGACCATCGGGGGTGACTTGCGGCGCACCGATTACCTGGGCTAGATCATAGCCGTTTTTACTGTACCAGTCATTGATTTTTTTTACCCCCGCCTGTAATTCCCGCAAATTCAGGGTTTTGCCGTATTGACTGGCGAAAATTTCCTCGACCACCCCGGCAGGTAAAATCGATTTATCCACGGTTTCTGGGGCAATTTGAATCTGTACGCCCTGAAAAACCGGGTTAGGTTGCACCTCAAAGGTGACTCGCACCCCTAGGGGCGTATCTTGGGGAACTGCCCGCACATCGGCAAAAAAGCCCGTGGCAAAAACGGCGTTAATATCTTCTTGCAGTTGCGATCGAGTCGTGCTTCGTCCTGGTCGGGTGCGAATGGTATTATAAACTAGATTTTCTAATTCTCGATCGGCCCCTTGTACTACCACTTCAGCCACCAAAACTCGCGACTCCTCCGCCGGCACCGGTGGGGCTGTTGTGGGAGTTTCTGGAGGGCTTGGGGTTTCCGTCGGGGTTTCCGTCGGTGGTGCCACGGGTGGAGTAGTTTCTCCCGTCGCGGGAGGAGACTGTACTAGCTGCTCGACGCGGGGAAAAACCGTCTCTGGGGGTTCTTCTTGGGCAATTGCCGTCCCGTGAAATAATCCGAAAATAGCCAGCAGCAAGGCCAGCGAGGAATATCGCCTCGAAAAATTGAGATTTTTAAACACTTCCACACACCCAGTAACACCATTATGGTTTTGTTTGTTTTCTCTGCCCGAGAAATTTAACGAACGTTAAAACTCTAGCAGATCGCTTACTCTCAGTAAATCCCAGCTTGACCGGTGACTCAAGAGATGCTGCCTCAGGTCTGATATTTGTCAGCCTTCAGCATTAAGTTTTTATCTTGCCATATCTTAGCTTTTTCTGGTTTGGCTCTATCCCAATTCACCATCGAGGATTATTGCCACCTCGGTTGACGCACAATTAGTTACGCCGGGGCAGCTGTTAACGTCTCGTTTGTAATAACTGTACCAGTTGCGAGACCTGTTGGCGATTGAACATTTGCAGCAGGGTACTAGCTACTAATTCCGGTTCTAGGGTAATTAGGATTTGTGGTAATTTGGCGGTGGCTAATAATTGCAGTTCTTGACTGACGGTGATTTCTTCCCCGCGACCCCATTCTAGTAAATCACTAGCTTGTTTTAATTCTTTAATAATAACCGGGGCGAGAGTGCGGTAGGAATGTTTGGGGTTAGCCAGGGCTGATTGGGCATTTTTAACTAAATATTGCCACTTTTGCTGTTCTGAAGCCAATTGAGACAGAGATAAGGTTAATTTTTGTAATTGCTGACGGGAAGCACTGGTTTCTTCCTGTTTGAACAGTTGTAACATCTGTTTGAGGATATCTCTGACGCGGATGGAGATAGAAGACGCTGCCGCAACAGCTGGGGTAAATTTTTTGGGGTTGAGAAGATAGTTAAGATGGGCCTGTAATTCGGCAAAAGTCGGTTCACCTTTTTTAAGGATAGCGTTAGCTTCCTCTGCTTGCAAACCTAATGGACCGGGCAGCTTATCGATCAATATCTGAAGCAGATCATAACCCTTGAGGAACAAAGATTCTAATTTTTGATCGACTTGTATGGGATTTTCTTTCAGTATTTTAAAAGCATCCTCAAGACGGTGAGCAGTTTTTTGGATACTGCTATAACCTAACATGGCCGCTCCCCCCTTGATGGAATGGGCGGCACGAAACATCTCGTTCATCTGTTCAGTATTGTTCACGAGATTGCCTAAGTCTAAAATCCCCTGTTCCAAAGTTTCCAGGTGTTCTTTTGCTTCTTCGATGAAATAGCCGAGAATTTTCTGAGCGTTAGCGGAGTCCAAGGTTTTATCCCCCTTATCACGATGCTGTCTAGTCCTAGATTGCCCAGTTTTTCAGGAAATATATCAGTTATAGGGCAATGGCTAGGAAAACTGGCCCAGACGGACACAAGCTAAGTTCAAAAGCCTGCCCACAAGGGTTCTCAGCTTCTCTTGCTTAAAATAGATCGATACAACGGCAGGCAAAAAGCTAAGAAAAGAATTGGGGATGGGAGCAAGCTGACTAGAAATTATTCTTGATAAGAGGAAACTGAGTTGTTGACTATCTAAGATTACCCCTCAAGACCGCACTGGAGTTGGCAGTGGGGAACAGACAACACCAGAACAGTAGGTGGTCGTCCAAGGATGATACCAAGTCCCCTCATACTTCAGCTTGCTCTTGCTCAAAACCCTGTAACCTCCATCAAGAGCTAAATTAGAACAAAATTACTAGACAAAAAGACCCGACCACCCCAAAAGACCAAAAGCTGAAAGGCTTACGTAGCAAGGGATAGAAAAAAGATCAAAAAATTTTGCCAAAAGGGGTTGACAAACCTGGGGAAGTTAGATACATTGGTAAATGCG
>SFBL01000179.1 GCA_007095785.1 Microcystis aeruginosa Ma_SC_T_19800800_S464 | reverse complement strand
GTCATCAGACCTAAACGCTTGGGGAGATTTAAGCTCTATTTTGGTTGGTAGCAATACCTGTCAAGACAACTTGAGTCAGTGAACCAAGAATCCCTCGCTTTCAGCGACGGGAGTGTCAATCAAATTAACCTACTGGCAATCGGAAAGAGACCGGAATGGCAATCATTGCAATGGAGAAATCAATAATTTTCGGGCAGAAATTCAAGATTTACTGGGGGATAGCCCTAGTTTAAAGCCCTATCTTCGGGAGATTTTTGAGCCATCCTACCATACAGCTTTAGAGACCGTCCGGAAAAAAATGGGTTTATCCCCCGGCGGCCTACCGAGTCAGATAATTTTTAATCTCGAACAGGTTTTAGATAATCAATGGCTGCCAATTGAGTGGGAATAAACTATTGACTATCTAAATCACTCCTTAAATCGCTAAACAGTCATCAGTGAACTGAAAACTCAAATCTGATAACTGATACTAAATCCGTTGAGTATAGGATACTTATGAGGACAGGCAAAAGGCAAGAGGCAAAAGGCAAAAGAGGGAATAGATAATCAGTTTTTAATAACTGGATTTAGTATGATAACTGATAACTGATAACTGATAACTGATAACTGATAACTGATAACTGATAACTGATAACTGATAACTGATAACTGATAACTGATAACTGATCTGGGTTCACTCAAGCAACTTCTTCAGCAGGGCATCCACTTCCTCCAGGCCGGATTGATTATTTTTCAGCACATAAACCGCTCGCGCTTGCTTAAAAGCTTCCTCCGCTTCTCTTTTTCGTCCCCGGCCCGCGTAGGCCCGACCGAGATTAAGATAGACATCGGCGTTATTGGGGGCGATTTCGGCCAAATCTTGATAGGCGATAATTGCTGCAAGATAATCTTTTCTGGCCAGATGGATGCGACCGATTCCCGCTTGTGCTTCCAAAGATTGGGGTTGCAGGAAAACAGCCCGACGATAAAAGGGGAGAGCCTCGTCAAAACGCTCTTGTTTTTCAAGTAAAATCCCTATTTTTAGCTGAATTAAAAAATTTCCTGCATTTTGTCGCTCTATTTCTTTTAAAATTTGGGTTCCACCATTTAAATCGCCCTGTTTGAGCAAAAGGCTGGCCAGTTGCAATCTTAATTCACTATTGTTAGGGAATCTTTGCAGGGATTTTTGGAGAAAATCGAGGGCTTCAGTGCTTTTATTCTGTTCGATCAAGGCTTTACCCATGATTTCGTGGGCTTGCTGATTATTGGGGTCGAGAGCTAAAACCCATTGGTAAACTTCGCCCGCTTTAGCATAGTTTTTTTGCCGTAATAATACCACCCCTAAACCGAGGTAGTGTTGGACGTTTTTCGGTTCTATTTGAATAGCGTAGTAGTAAGCGGTGGCTGCATTGTCATAATCGCCGATATTAGCCAAACTATAACCGAGAGCATGGAAAAAGTCGGGATTACTCGGATCGAGACTTAAGGCTTTTTGGTATGCTTGGGCGGCGGCGTTATAATCCCCTTGCCGCGTTTGTAAAAAGCCAATCCCGGAGAAAATTTTGGCATTATTGCCATCAAGGGCGGCAGCCCGCTCGTAAACGGCTATAGCTTCCCCATAATTGCCATTTTTGACCAATTGCCGCGCTTGACGCAGTAGTTCGTTAACCTGTGAATTCTTGCTCACGATTGCCCCCGCTGGATTATCAGCGATCGCAATTGAGGCGGAGAAACAGCCCCCCGCAAGGAGACCGACGAGCAAGATTAAACGGGTAAATTGTTTCATCTTTAGTTAACGATTCTTAATTAAAATTTATTGTAAATTGTATTGACAAGAACTAAATATTCTGCATCACCCTTGAACGAGATTATTGCGGGCCTCTTGGGCGACTTGGGCGCTTTTGTCGCCGGTTAACTGGGTCAAAACAGCGATCGCATCTTGCCCCCCTAAGCGGCCTAAAGCTTGAGCGAGACGATAGCGCAGTTGCCAGTCATCATCATTAGCCAAGGGAACGAGTAAAGAGACGGCGCGAGGGTCGCCTAGTTCCCCAAAAGCGCTAACGGCGGCCGTTTTTACCAACTCATTATCGGAGTTAAGGGCGATTTCCAGCAGTTCAAAGCCCCGGGGTTCCCCCAATTCCCCCAAAGCGGCCACAATGCTAAATTGAATTAACCAGTCGCCGGATTGTTGATAGACAGCCACCAGATCATCGTAGGCTGCCGTTAATTTTAACCCCCCGATCGCATCGGCCGCGGCTGCTTTCACGTCTGCTTCCGGATCATGCAACAAACGATCGCGTAGAATAGTTAAGGCCAGATCGAGATTCTGACGACCGAGGATATCTAACTGACTTACCGCCGAATAACGGACCCTAGCGTTACTATCGTTAATTAAAGGCTGTAACATCTCGAAGGCGATTTCTGGGGCTAAATAACGCAGTTGATTAACTCCCGATAAGCGATCGCCATAATCATCGGAATCGAGCAGCCGTTGCACGGATTCAGGGGAATAATTCATAATTTGATGACACCCTTAACAATTGGACTGGTATTAATTGTCCCATGAATAGTTATCGACTCCTGACTATCTTGATCATGTTTAGTTCCCCGGTTTTTTGGGGCTGCAGTCCCCCCTCTCCCCTGAAAAAAGAACCGACGGCTAAGATAATCATTTCTCCTTCTCCCAGTCCGATTATTTCCGCATCAGACATTAAGGCCGCTAATCGTTATCGTCAATTGGGGTTACAGTATCGTCAACAGGGAGATTTTGTCAAAAGTATTGAGGCTTTAAAAAAATCGGTACAGTTAAACCCCAATCATCTAGACGGGAGAGTAATTTTAGGGTGGACACAACACCTAGCTAAACAACCTTTAGCGGCACAAACAACCCTAGAGGAAACGATTAAAATTGCCCCCGATCATCTGGCTGCCTATAATGCTTTGGGAATTGTTTATCTTGTCGGTGGTCATCTTGAAAAAGCCGTAGTTACTCATACTAAAGCCGCTAATTTAAAACCTGATAATGAAATCGCCTACTATAATTTATCCCTCGCCTATCATCGTTTAAAAGATTTTGATTCAGCTATTAATAACGCTAAAAAAGCAGTTAAATTAGAGCCAAATAATCCCCATCCTCTTGTGGCTTTGGCAATGGTTTATTTAGATCAAGGTGATAGTAAAAAAGCGCAGGATACCTATAGAAAGGCTGTGGATTTAGACGGTCGCTATCGACAAAAATGGTTTCTGGCGCACCTGAAGGAAGCTGGTTTTAGTCAGGAGCAAATTAAATTAGTCGAAAAGTTACTATCCCAGATTTAAAATTATTATTTCTCCTTAGGATGCCTGTCGATGTCCCAGTTTTAGGAAAATAGTTTCTAAATCTTCGCGGCAAGTATAAAACTCGCTTAAGGTCAGACCAGAAACGACTAAAGATTTCAACAATTCGGCACTATCTTCTAGGGTTCCCGTAAATTTAACCTGGAGAGTATTAGTATTAATAATTCTTTGCCAACTTTCCACAAAAACACATTGTTTAAGAGCGGTTTCTAAGGCTTCTAAATCGCCTAGAGTGGTTATCTGTAAGTATTGACCAGCTAGACGTTGATTTAATTCCTGTAAAGAGGTACTTTCCACTAGATAACCTAATTCCATGATGCCCACAGAACTGCAAAGTTCTGCTAAATCACTAAGGACATGAGAGGAAATTAAAATAGTCATACCTGCCGATTGTAAGACTTTAATAATCTCACGAAATTGTAAACGAGCGATCGGGTCTAATCCAGAAACCGGTTCATCGAGAAGTAAAATTAAAGGTTCATGGATAATCGTTCGGGCTAAACTTAAACGTTGTTTCATTCCCCGGGATAAAGTAGCGATCAAATTATGGCTTTTACCAGTTAATTGTACCAGTTCTAGAACCTCATAAATGCGGCGATGACGTTGGGAGCGAGGGATATGATAAAGACGGGCAAAATAATCCAGATAATTCCAGACATTTAGGTCATCGTAGAGGGGAAAATTATCAGGTAGATAACCTAAATTTCTTTTGAGACGGGGATTACTCTCATCTCTTAAAAGACGTTCTCCGTGCAGATATATTTCTCCCGTTGTCGGTTCTTCTGCTGCCGCTAACATTCTAATTAAAGTGGTTTTTCCCGCTCCATTTGGACCGATTAACCCGTAAACTTCCCCCGCTTCAATCTGTAAATCCACTTGATTAACAGCCCCATGGCGGTCAAATTGTTTGGTTAAACCAACGGTAGCAATGGCTAATTCTGGTGCGTTCATAAAGTTTTAGTAGTGGGATTGCTGACAAACTGGCCACCACATTCTTAACATTAACGTTTGGGTTTCCCGTTATCAATAGAACCATTCTTGATGGTATGGTGAGAACTACAACTAGGACAAGGCAATACAGGCGCAGAGGTGATTTTGTTCTGTGTTACACTGATATTTGAGTAAGTCGGACACGAACCACAAAAAGATATTGACCAGAAAACTCATCATCAAGCTAGAGGTTTAAAGACTGATGTGAGCCGATTATAGCAATTTCCATAGTTGTGAGGTACAAAGTCTTAGGTTTTGAGGAGTCAGGAGTCAGGAGATAGGAGATTATTTTATTTATTCTCCCCACACCCCACACCCCACACCCCACACCCTGCCCCCAGGAAAAACTTTTTCAGCAAACCCTAATTATCTGATGATTGCTGGATTTAATACCATGTATAGACGAGAATTACTGCAATTTATTGGCTCTCACGCTCTTTTTGGGGCTATTAATCCAGAATTTACTTGGAATTATCAAAATATTGACCATTGGGGCGAATTATCAAGGAATTATCGCCTCTGCACCACGGGAAAGCAACAAACACCGATCGATCTGAGTATAGTGACTGAAAAAGAGCTATACCAACCCACCTTTAATTATCGTCCTGTACCCCTAAAAATTCGCCATAACGGTCGTACAATCTTAGTTCATACCGAAAAAGGTGGAAATATGAGTTTTCACGGCGAAAACTGGGATTTATTGCAGTTCCATTTTCATCACCCCAGCGAACATCAGATTAAAGGTCAGTCTTTCCCTCTAGAAATTCACTTAGTGCATCGAAATGAGAAGGGAAATTTAGCAGTTGTGGGCATCTTAGCCGAAATTGGCGCAAATAATCCCTATTTACAAACCATTTGGGCTTATTTGCCCCAAGAACCTTCTCCTGAAATGATCATCCCCGATACTTGGGTCAATGCCGGGCTTTTACTGCCAGAAAATAGCGGTTTTTATGAATATCGGGGGTCTTTGTCCACTCCTCCCTGTAGCGAGGATGTTCTCTGGTTAGTCTGGCAAAATGCGATCGAAATTTCTCCCCAACAACTGCAACGATTGGCCGCGATTTTTCCGACTAATGCGAGGAATATTCAACCCTTAAACGGGCGATCAATCCTGCATTTCAGCTAATTTAGATAATTTTATTAACTTTTAGACCAACAATGGTAAATAACTCAGGAATACGCTCAATAACTAAAGCTTCGGTCGCTGTCCAGTCACTTTCCTTCGTGGCTAAAACCCCAAGAACACTCAGAGGAACCTGTAAAAACAGGTGACTTAAGAGTAGAGCGATCGCAGCAATGACTAAACCTAAAAGCCGCCATTGGGGGAGATAGGCGGCCACGGCAGCCGCTAGAGGGGCAAAATTATAGATGGGCCAAGCGATGAGAATTAGGAGGACGACTCCCAAAAGAGTAAGAAGACGATGGCGAGGACGTTGAAAAAGAGAGAGAATTTTTAACTGTTCGGGGGTGAGTTGACTCGGTTTTAGAGCAACCAACAAAAGACTAAAGATATCAAAAGGTTTTGTCCACTGCATCCAAAAGACGGGCAGGATAGCGATCGCTCCCAGAAATAACCATTCTAGCCAAAGAAAAGGCAAGGGATCGCCCACAGCTAAACCAATCCAAGCGATTTGTAAAAAGATTGGCAAAGCCGCTAACCCTGCCAGATGAATCCACAAAAAAGGTTCTGATTTCATAGAGGGAAGTGGGGGAAATGGGGGAGTGGGGAAGTGGGGAGATGGGGGAATTATGACTGATGACTGATGACTGATAACTGATAACTGATTTAAGGCTGACTCCTGACGGTGACCGTCTAATTAACTGGATAAAGTGCGACGTTTCATGACCATTTCGTAGGCTTCGATAATGTCGCCTTCTTTCCAGTCATTGAATTTAGAAACACCGACACCGCACTCGAAACCGGTAGCTACTTCCCGGGCATCTTCCTTCATCCGTTTGAGGGAATCAAGAACTCCCTGATAAACAATTTCCTTGCCGCGACGCACGCGTAGGAAGCGATTCCGCACCAGTTTACCGGATTGGACATAACAACCTGCCACGGCCCCACGACCGACGGTGAAGACGGCCCGCACTTCGGCAAAACCGAGGTGTTCTTCCACTTCTTCGGGGTCGAGAAGACCTTCCATCGCCCCTTGAATATCATCGAGAAGCTTGTAGATGATATTGTAATCGCGGATATCGACCCCTTCCCGATCGGCGGCAGCTCTGGCTCCACTGGCAAGGGTGGTATTAAAACCCACCACCACCGCACCACTAGCGGCGGCCAGATCCACATCGGTTTCGGTGATTTCCCCCGGAGAGGCGAGGAGAACCCGAATCTGCACTTCGTTTTGGGGTAACTGTTTGAGCGCACCGAGGATGGCCTCGACGGAACCTTGCACATCTGCCTTGAGGATGAGATTAAGTTCCTTGAGTTGTCCTTCTTGAGCTTGGATAGAAAGGGTGCTAAGGCTAACGCGACGGGAGGAGAGGGCCTGTTGTAAACGGGTGTTCCGTCGTTCAATCGCCCGCTGATCGGCAATTGATCGGGCCTCTTTTTCACTTTCATAGACATCGAATTCATCGCCGGCGGCCGGGACATCACTAAGACCGAGGATTTCCACGGCGAAGGAGGGGGTGGCCGCTTCGACTTTTTGACCGCGGTCATCGATCATGGCCCGAATTTTGCCGAAAACGGAACCAGCGACGATGCTATCACCGACGCGGAGAGTACCATTCTGGACGAGCAGGGTAGCCACGGGACCTTTGGTGCGATCGAGGTTAGCTTCGATGACGGTTCCCTTCGCCAAGCGATCGGGGTTAGCGACCAATTCCTCCACTTCTGCCACCAAGAGGATCATTTCCAGCAGATTATCGAGATTTTCACCCCGCAGGGCGCTAACGGGAACCATGATCGTCTCACCGCCCCAATCTTCGGCCACCAGTCCCTGTTCGGTCAATTCCTGTTTAATCCGGTCGGGGTTAGCTGAAGGTTTATCGACTTTGTTAATCGCCACCACGATGGGGACTTCGGCGGCCCTGGCGTGACTGATTGCCTCTTTCGTTTGGGGTTGTACGCCGTCATCGGCGGCCACCACCAGCACGGCTATATCGGTGACTCTCGCCCCGCGGGCGCGCATAGCGGTAAAAGCTTCGTGGCCGGGGGTATCCAAAAAGACAATCTGTTCTGGTTTGCCGTTATGTTCCACATCGACGTGGTAAGCACCGATGTGCTGGGTGATGCCACCGGCTTCCCCCTGGGCGACTTTGGTTTTGCGGATCGAGTCGAGGAGGGTGGTTTTACCGTGGTCAACGTGACCCATAATGGTGACGACGGGGGGGCGACGCTGGAGACTTTCCCAGTCGGAGACATCGATCATCTCCGTGGTTTTGATTGCCGCCGACTGGGTGCTGGGGGTTTCCACGGCGATCTCGAAGTCCCTGGCGATCATTTCGATCGTGTCCACGTCGAGAGTTTGGGTGATATTAACCGCCATCCCTTTAAAAAATAGGGTTCTGATGATCTCAGTTTCGGGGACTTTCATCAATTCCGAGAGGTCGCGCACGGTGAGACTGCCGGTGATGACGATGCTTTCCGGGCGTTTTTCCTCTTGGGGTTCTTGGCGCTCGCTTTTCGGACTGCCGGTGTGGGTTCCTGGTTTACTGGGCCGCTTAACTTTGACTGCTGTTGGGCCGCCAGGGGTGGCAGCTTTAGTGGTGGGCGGTTTGGGGGGACGAGCGGTGGAAAGGGTAAAACTGGGGGTATTGATTAACCCGGATAGTTCCGATTCTAGATCATCGTCATCTTCAAAGAGGGCTTGGGTGCGGCGTTTGTTTTTGCCAGCAGTTTTAGCGGTTTTGGCCGCTTTTTTCTCTTCTTCTTCCTCTTCTTCCCAGCTAGATTTTTTGGCCATGCGAAGGGGCATGGTCGGTCGTTTGAGTTTTTTGGGCCCGTCTGCTCCCAACAATCCGGTATCTGTATCGATTTCTGTGCCATCAATGCCAGATTTCTTGGTGGTATCGGTTTCTTCCTCGCCAGTAGCCGAGATTTTAGCGGGCAAACCGGGGCGAACCGGGCGCTTCAATTCCGCCGTCTCCCGCACTTCTCTAGCTGGTTCCGCCAGTTTCGGGCTTTTTCCGTCGGGTTTGCGGTTGAGGGTCGGTTTTTCTGGCTTAGCCAAGCCAGCCCTGCGCTCAGGACTAGGGGCGTTTTCGCTCTCGCCGCGCTCGCGTTTTTCTCCCCGGGGCCTGTCGTTACTGCCAGGGGCATTTTTGGATCGGGGTTCTGGCCGGCCTGAGGCGGTTTCAGGGCGTGGTTTCGGGGTGAGGGAGGGTCGATTAGGTGGGGCGATTAAAGTGGGGAATACTTCTGGCACTAGCGGGGTTTCTGTCGGGGTTCCTTTAACACTGGCGGACTGAGATGGCATTTCTGCAGCGGTGGGGGGAGTTTTTTCGGCCGCACCGTCGCGCCCCGGGGGAGCAACGAGTGATTTAACTGGGGGACGGGGAGGACTGATTAAAGTCGGTTTGGCTGAGGAACCGGCAGGCCCGGGATAGATTTCCCCTTCTTCGCCAGTTTCGGGGCGGTTGTGTTTATGCAGGGCTAAAATCTTTTGTTTTTTTTCTTCGGCAGGACTAGCCGATTCTCGCTGACCCATGCCAGTTTTACCGGTACTCGAGGCCACTCCCTTGGCTGCGATTGCTTTGATGCGTTGGGCATCATCTTCGCTGATCGTGCTACTGTGGCTCTTGTACTCGATGTTCAACTGGTCACAGATATCCAAAATGTCTTTGTTGTCTAGATTCAATTCTTTTGATAGATCGTAAATTCTGACTTTCGCGTTACTCATCCATTATCCCCCGGCTAAAGTGTTAGTGATCCTATAATTTGGCTGATTTTTTGATCCTGTCAGGACTGCCCCTTTCCATGCTAACGATTTTGTGGCTATGATCGTCAATTTTAATCCTGATTTGGACTACCTTGCTTGGCAGTCCCGAGGCGCTCTTGCAAGGATTCATAGAGCGTTTCGGGAATGTTGGCTTTTAGGGCGCGTCCGAGACGATTTTTTTGCCTGGCTAATTGCAGGCAGTTAGGTTGCGGACAGATATAGGCAGCCCTTCCCATGCCTTGATCTAATTGTATCTGTCCGGACGGGTGTAGTCGGACAATTCGCCAAAAGGATTCTTTGGGGGCGAAGAGACGGCAGCTAATACAGCGTCGATAATTGACGAAGGGGTTCATTCTCGGTCTAAATCCTGCAATTCTGGGTCTTTTTCATCGTTTTTTAGCTCTTGTTCGCCTTTATAGAGGGCGATATCCTTAATATCGATTTTCCAGCCCGTCAGACGGGCGGCTAAACGCACGTTCTGCCCTTCTTTGCCAATCGCTAAACTCAATTGATCCTGTGCCACCAGTACCAGTGCTTGTCTTTCTTCGGCATTAGTGAACAAAACTTGGTCGATACGGGCGGGACTAAGGGCATTGGCGATGTAGGTAGCCGGATCCGGAGACCAGCGAATCACGTCGATTTTTTCCCCCCGCAATTCGTTCACCACGGCTTGAATCCGCGAACCTCTAGCCCCAATACAGGCCCCAACTGGATCTACGTCTCTTTCTAGGGTATCGACGGCGATTTTTGTCCGCGAACCAACGTGACGGGAGGGGGGATTGGCTTCCCGGGCGACGGCGACAATACGCACGATTTCCTCTTCGATTTCGGGAACTTCGTTAGCGAACAGATATACTACCAAACCCGCCGCCGCTCTGGAAACGATTAATTGCGGGCCGCGGTGAGAACCTTCTAGGACTTTTTTGAGCAGAACTTTAAAGGTGGCGTTAGCACGATAGTTATCGTTGGGCAGTTGTTCCCGTTTGGGTAGTTCTGCTTCCACTTCTGGTTGACCGTAGGTACTTTGTACCATGACAATGGCGGCCTGTCTTTCAAAACGGACGACCCGGGCCTGTAAAACCGTTCCTTCCAGATCTTGGAACTCCTCTTGAATCATTTTGCGTTGGTTATCCCGCAGTTTTTGCAGTAAAACCTGTTTAGTTTGAATCGCCGCCATGCGACCAAATTCTCTTTGGTCGGGGGTGACATCAAGAACTACTTCATCCCCTAATTGGGCTTCATCGGCCACTTCCTGCACTTCTTTAAGACCGATGTGATGGTCAGGATTGGTCACTTCTTCCACAATAGTTTTAGTCGAAAGGATGCGAAAGCCTTCTTCTTCTACGTCTAATTCCACATCAAAGTTATTGAAATAATCTTCATGAAATTGAGCGGCTTTTTCTAAACTTTGGGCGCGGCGATAACGTTCGTAACCCTTGATCAGGGCTTCACGCAAGGCTTCCTGTACGGCATTTTTGGGCAGATTATGTCGTTGGCTAATTTCTTCGAGCATTATTTTTAACCCAGGCAAATTAACGGTAGCCATAATTATTTTTTCTCCTTACTTTTGAGTTATTAGTTTTTTAGCTGTCAGCTTTGTATCAGTTATCAGATGTAAGTTTTAAGTTAATCAGTTAGTTAGTTAGTTATTTATCTTCATCCTTATCCCTGATTACTGATTACTGTTTACTGATCACTGATTACTGATTATTGCGCTGCTCATCTAAACGGACGCTGATGACGGTAGTGCGATCGATGGTCAGGGAGCGACCCTTTTGGTTAAGATAAATAGATTGCCCATCTCTACCTTGCAGTTTTCCGCGCCATTCTTTCGGTTTTCCCTGGCTATCCTGGCCGGTAATGATGACGGTAAAACCTTTAAAAGACTGAAATTCGCGCTCGCTGCTCAGTTGTCGAGAAATGCCGGGGCTAGATATTTCTAAAACGTAGGCCCCTGGTAAGATTTCTTGACTGTCGAGGGCGGTTTCTAGGGACCGACTCATCTGCTCACAGTCCTCTAAACCAGTATCTCCCGCAAGATTGCGAATATCGACGCGCAGGACAGGAGGCCTTTTATTGGTTTGAAAAACGATATCGACCACTTCTAGCCCCAAGTTTTCAGCGATAGGGGTGGCTAGATGCAGCAGGTCGGGGATGAGCGGATGGGTCATGATTTAGACAATAAAAAAAGCGGGCGAAACCCACTTCCCTAAACTGTTAGTGATTGGGATAGGCAGTTGTTAGACCACCTAGCTGAATACAGTATAGCAAAAAACCGTCATCACTATTTGCCCTCGGGGTCGTGCCGGGGGAAAAACAGAACAGTGGTCACGATCGAGTCGATCTGTCACAATGAATACAGGGTAACTAGATATAGAGTCAATTATGGATCAAAAATCTCCGCTCACCGTAGTTAGAGCCAAGTCAGCCAAGAATCGTGGTCATCGGCCAGTATGGAAAGGGATTGTCACCACTTGGATGATTCTGCAAACCCTTGGCCATGTCACTCCTGCTTGGAGTCAAAAAAAACCAAATACCCTCACCTACGGTGAATTGTTAGAAAAAATCGACCAAGGCAAGGTAAAAAAGGTCGAAATCAATCCTTCTTTGCAGCAGGCAGCAGTTACCCTCGTCGGTCAAACGGACAAGGATCCCCCGAAAGAAGTCAATTTATTTGACCAAAATCCCGAATTAATCAAGAAACTCGATGCTGAAAAAATTGAGTACGGCATTCTCCCCAGCACTGACAATTCGGCCTTGATCAATGTTCTCACTAACCTGTTAGTGATTATTCTCGTCTTGGGATTATTGGTGTTTATTATCCGTCGTTCTGCTAATGCTTCCGGTCAAGCGATGAACTTCGGTAAATCAAGGGCGCGGTTTCAGATGGAGGCAAAAACTGGCATAGAATTCAATGATGTGGCGGGTGTGGATGAGGCCAAGGAAGATCTAGAGGAAGTAGTAACATTCCTTAAACAACCGGAAAAATTTACGGCTATTGGTGCGAAAATCCCGAAAGGAGTCCTGTTAATTGGGCCACCGGGGACGGGGAAAACTTTGCTGGCTAAAGCGATCGCAGGAGAGGCGGGAGTGCCTTTTTTCAGCATCTCCGGGTCGGAATTTGTGGAGATGTTCGTCGGGGTTGGTGCGTCGCGAGTGCGAGATTTGTTCCGAAAAGCCCAGGAAAATGCCCCTTGTTTGGTTTTTATCGATGAAATTGATGCCGTTGGTCGTCAAAGAGGGATCGGTTATGGGGGAGGTAATGATGAACGGGAACAAACCCTGAACCAATTATTGACGGAAATGGACGGTTTTGAGGGAAATACTGGCATTATCGTCATTGCCGCTACCAACCGCCCTGATGTTTTGGATTCGGCCTTGCTGCGTCCGGGTCGTTTTGACCGACAGGTGGTGGTGGATTATCCAGATTCTAAGGGACGTTTGGCCATTTTGGAGGTTCATTCTCGCGATAAAAAGGTGGCTGCTGATGTGGCTCTGGAGGCGATCGCCAGGCGCACACCGGGTTTTACTGGGGCAGATTTGGCGAATATGCTCAACGAAGCGGCGATTTTTACCGCTAGACGGCGGAAAGAGGCGATTACTATGGCGGAGGTCAACGATGCGATCGATCGGATTGTGGCCGGTATGGAAGGGCGCGCTTTAGTGGATAGTAAAGCCAAGCGTTTGATCGCCTATCATGAAGTGGGCCATGCGATTGTCGGTACTCTCTGTCCCGGTCACGATCAAGTGGAAAAAGTCACCCTGATTCCCCGGGGTCAAGCGCAGGGGTTAACTTGGTTCACTCCCGATGAAGAACAGGGTTTAACCAGTCGTTCCCAGTTATTGGCCCGAATTGCGGGATTATTAGGGGGACGGGTGGCGGAGGAATGTGTCTTCGGTGAGGATGAAGTGACTACCGGGGCCGGTAATGATATTGAAAAAATTACCTATCTGGCCCGACAGATGGTAACGCGTCTGGGAATGTCGGAATTGGGATTGATTGCCCTAGAGGAGGAGGGCAATTCCTATCTCGGTGGCGCTGGTGCTGGTTATCATGCCGACCATTCTTTTGCGATGATGGCAAAAATTGATGCACAAGTGCGGGAACTTGTCAAGCAATGCCACGATTTAGCAACAAAACTTATCCTTGACAATCGTGTGGCGATTGATCGCTTGGTGGATATACTGATTGAACAGGAAACCATTGACGGCGACGAATTCCGGCGTTTATTGACGGAATTTCAGCGACAAGCGGATCGGTCAATGGTGACTATGGTTTAATTTGCCCTTCGTCTCCTCGCTTTGAGGAAGTGCTTAGGAGACGATTTCAGCAAAAAATCGGCTAATCAGTCGGACAAAGCCAGAATTAACGACTAACATTGTGAGCAGGAATTTTACTCATGGAATGACCGTTATGATTGCCTTTGGTGGAAGCAATAATATTAGCTTCTAAAGCTGAATTGATCTCGGCCAACATTTCTAGATTAAAACGATAGCCGACGTTGCGGACGGTTTGAATTAAATTAGGTTGCCTGGGATCGGTTTCGATTTTTTTCCGCAGAGAGAGAACATGGGTATCAATTGTCCGGGGATTATCAATTTCCTCTGGCCAAGCGCGACGCAGTAAATCGGCTCTTGATAGGGGTGTTCCCTCCGCTTGGGCTAAAACGTAGAGTAGGCTAAATTCTTGGGGCGTTAATTCGATATACTCCCCGCGAAATTGTACCCGTCGTTGGGCTAAATCTATTTTTAATTGCCCATAATCCAAGTGTAGGGGAGCAGCCCTACTGCCTAAACGACGGGTTAACACTTCTACCCTAGCCATAAATTCTTGCATTCCAAAGGGCTTTTTCAGGTAGTCGTCGGCCCCGGCTTTTAAACCATTGACTACATCTTTTTCGCCATTACGGGCCGAAAGAATCAGTATTAGAGAATGTTTTTGTTGATAAAGCCAACGGCAGAGTTCGATCCCATCCCCGTCGGGTAAGTCGGAATCGATAATTGCTAAGGTCGGTTGACGATGAAGGAAAGTTTGACGCGCACTTTGCAGGGTTGCCGATTGATTAACCAAATAACCGGCCTGTTGCAGATGCCAAGCTAATAGCGATCGCAAGTGCGGGTTGCCCTCAACAATAGAAATATGGATCGATACCACCTGAGTTTCTGCCCCATTACTGCACAGATTAACACATTGTCACGGTATCAGAATTAATGTCAAGATGTTGTAACAATCGTAACATTCGTCAGCCGTCAGCTTTTTTCTCCCTGCTCCCATCACCCCCCGCAACCGCGCACGAAGTGGTCTCCCCATCTCCCCACTTCATAATTCATCATTCATAATTCATCATTCATCATTCATCATTCATCATTCATCATTCATCATTCATCATTCATCATTCATCATTCATCATTCCATCACCCCACTCCCCACTTCATAATTCATAATTCATAATTCATAATTTATAGGTTTCCGAAAATATCTTGACTATCGAACCCCATTCAAGGTATTCTCTGGAATAGGATCAGAGGGTGGTGGAATCCAGATTTGAATTGGCGTACAAACTCGGACAGTAATGCAATTCAGATTTGAATTGGCCTACTCTTTTGGAGGCTTACCCAAAAGCTGACAAATATTGTCTGTCTGATCAGACCTTCTTGATTGTTATCTCAGCCATCTAACCACTAAAAAATGACCGGAACACCATGATAGATAACTTTGTCGCCAACGACATCTATAACTATATAGGGTTTGCTGAATAAATCTAATTCAGGGACTTTTTCCCTGAAAATTAGGTAATTGACCACCTGAAAATGGGTAAAACCCCACACCCCACACCCCAACCCCCAACCCCCAACCCCCACCGAAAAACTTTTTCAGCAGACTCTATATAGATGGTCTAGATTCCTCATGTTTTGAGAAATTTTTAGCGGCGAATAACTCATCAATTTTTCCCACCATAGCCACTAAGTGGATACGATTAGAGCGCACCCTCAGTATATATTCAGTCAAAGTTTTCACCTGACTTATATACTATACGACGGTAAAGGGAGGGCGCAGATCGAAATAATCACCAACTCCCCGGAAATAAGTATCGACAGTTAGGAACCAACCCCTGACCTCACATCTGAAGCACTTAAGGAGAAAAAATATGCTTGACGAACGTTTCAACCTATCAGACAGCAATGTTTTAGATGATATCTTCCAGTTACCAACCCTTGTGGTGGAATCAGGTTTAGGACGCTCCGACTTGATTACCCCTGTTTTCCGCAAAAGTCTCCAGGGCATGGATTCTAGCTTTTTAAGCAATCCTCTGGAAGAATACCAGCTAGGACTGGAAAATCGCTGGCAATCATCCCAATCCCTTTCCTCTTGGCCTAACGACGGTGATTTTTTAACGGGTCAAAGTAGTTTTGTGGGTCTTTCCAGTTCTGTTGACCTAGCTGGCAATACCTTAGCAACGGCGCGTGATATCACCATTGGAGCGACTCCCACCACCTACAGCGATTTTGTTGGTTCTACAGACAGGAATGATTACTATCGTTTTAGTTTAGGAGACACCAGCGACTTTAGCCTCAATTTAACGGGATTAAGTGCCAATGCTAATGTGTCCTTATTAGATAGTAACGGCCGTGTGATTACTAAATCCACTAATGGCGGTACCAGCAATGAGAGTATTACTCGTCAACTGAACGCGGGTACTTACTATGTCCGGGTTTATCCCCGCAGTGGCAGCACTAACTATAACTTAAGTTTAGCTGCCGCTTCTGTAACGATTCCTGATAACGCCGGTAATACCTTAGCAACGGCCCGTGATATCACCATTGGAGCAACCCCCACCAGCTACAGTGATTTTGTTGGTTCTACAGACACTAATGATTACTATCGTTTTAGTTTAGGAGATATCAGCGACTTTAGCCTGAATTTAACGGGATTAAGTGCCGATGCTGATGTGTCCTTATTAGATAGTAATGGCAGCGTGATTACTAGCTCCACGAATGGCAGTAACAGCAGTGAGAGTATTACTCGTCAACTGAACGCGGGTACTTACTACGTCCGGGTTTATCCCCACAGTGGCAGCACTAACTATAACTTGAGTTTAGCTGCCGCTTCTGTAACGATTCCTGATAACGCCGGTAATACCTTAGCAACGGCCCGTGATATCACCATTGGAGCAACTCCCACCAGCTACAGCGATTTTGTTGGTTCTACAGACACTAATGATTACTATCGTTTTAGTTTAGGAGACACCAGCGACTTTAGCCTGAATTTAACGGGATTAAGTGCCGATGCTGATGTGTCCTTATTAGATAGTAATGGCAGTGTGATTACTAGCTCCACGAATGGCGGTACCAGCAATGAGAGTGTTACTCGTCAACTGAATGCGGGTACTTACTATGTCCGGGTTTATCCCTACAGTGGCAGCACTAACTATAACTTAAGCCTGTCGGCTACCACAGCCACAGTCACCCCCGGATATAGTGCCATTTCAGGATACGGTTTAGTTAATGCCGCGGCAGCCGTCGCTGGAGCCTTGAATCAAAGTCCTTTTGCCAATGTTCCCACTTTTGGTGGTGCTAATGACTGGGGGGTTAACTTAGTTAATGCTCCGGAAGCTTGGGCAAGCGGTTATACAGGACAGGGAATCGTAGTTGCTGTACTAGATACAGGAGTTGACCGCAATCATGCCGACTTAGCGGGCAATATTTGGACGAATGCGGGCGAAATTGCCAATGATGGGCTTGATAACGATGGCAACGGTTACGTTGATGACGTTTATGGCTGGAACTTTGCCAATGGCAATAATAACACTTTAGATGGCAACAACCATGGTACTCATGTGGCGGGAACCATTGCTGGACTCAACAACGGTGTCGGTGTTACAGGTGTTGCTTACAATTCCAGAATTATGCCGGTGAAAGTTTTGAGCGATTCCGGTAGTGGCAGCTATAGTGGCGTTGCCCAAGGCATTCGCTACGCGGTAGATAACGGTGCTGATGTAATTAATATGAGTTTGGGCGGTGGTAGCACTAACAGTGAGGTTCAATCAGCCCTCCAGTATGCCAGCAGTCGCGGTGTTATCGTGGTTATGGCCGCCGGTAATGAGGGGGCAGCTCAACCCGGTTATCCCGCTTCCAGTGCCACCTCTTGGGGTCTTGCCGTAGGTGCCGTTAATAGTTCTAACCAGATGGCTTCCTTCTCCAATCGTGCTGGCTCTAATTCCTCAATGATGTATGTCACTGCCCCCGGCGTACAAGTGTATTCTACTCTCCCTAATGGTGGCTATGGTTTCTTGAGTGGAACCTCCATGGCAGCACCTCATGTAGCTGGAGTGGTGGCCCTAATGTTGAATGCCAATCCGAATCTGACCGATGCTCAAGTACGTCAAATTATTACGGCTACAGCAGGTAATGTCGCCTAAAACTTGGCTGTTTTTCGGCCTCAGATTTCTTATCTTCAGCCATCAGCGAAAAGCTGATGGCTGATTCCTAGGTCTCAGACAAAAAAAACTCGTTTACTTTTCGGTAAACGAGTTTACTTTCCATGATACCATTAATAGTCCTTTGAGTTATTTGGCAACTGCTACCGCCGCTTTGACGGTCTGAGGCTGGGGCTGCAGGTCGCGCAAACTTGGGAAAAGGAAGTGGTTTTCCTCCACATATTGCGCTCCAAACAGTCCTTTTTCAGCCCAGAAATAGCGATCGGTTGTATGCTCGTTACGCTTAACAATCAATAAAGCTGGTGGGCTAATGCCTATAGCTTGAATGTACTTACGCGCCGCAGTTACAGGTTTATCTTCGCCACTTTCAATACTATACTGGGGTATGAGTTCAAGTATCTTACGTCCTTCTTGACGACGGCGACTCTTACGTTTCCGTTTTCTGGCCAACCCAATTACCTCCTGTTTTGGCTAATCGCTGTAATGGTAATGATAGTTACAAAAGCCGTAGCGATTATATCCCTTCTAGACCAAGAAATCAAGTGTCCCTCACAAACTTAATTACAGACAAATTTGACTAGAAGCTAGACTGAGACTAGGTTTAAGTTTTTCTGACGAAAACACTGCCCCAAATCCCGATACAAAACTTATTATTCTTAAACTTTTTTTAATATATACCGTGATCCACCCCGAAAATAGTGACCAAACCCTTGTCCTAATTGCTTTTTGCCGGTTGCCCTCGACTCAAGAGGAGGGTCATTCTCCCCTATGTAAACTGGGAAACAAAACTCGCAACCCTAGCTGTATCTAGGTTTTCTGATTTTTTACTTTTTACTTTCTTGGTATGCCCTTCTCCTCCCCCTCCCGGACTCCCCTGAGTGATGATTTTATTGCCCTCTGTCAGGCACAGATGGAACTTTTGCGAGAGCAAATGGAAGCGGACAGAAGTGCAGTTTATTTAACTGAACCTTTATCGAGTAATTTAATCCCAGTCGTTGTTTATCCGCCTTTTAACCCACCTTCTTCCCAAAAAAAGCGGCTTTCCTTACAACCGGGGCAACCGGCGGCAGACTTGTTAACTGCGGTTAAGTTAGAAGATTTGTCCCACCTCTGGGGTAATCAGGAGACTGTCAGCAGTCATCGCTTGTTTTTACCCTTAATGTATGAAGATGGCATGATCGGATTATTGGTGACAACCAGAGAAAAACGACCTTGGCAAAGTTGGGAATTAACCCAGATGGAAAAAATCACCCAAACCCTCGCTTTAGCCTGTGTACTCGATCGCCAATTGGGAGAAGAACGTTATTATCGACAATGGCAACGTCAGCGCCTCGATACCTTTCTCCATCAAATCCGCAATCCCCTCACCGCTTTAAAAACCTTTGGTAAACTTCTACTCAAAAGGCTTTTAGCCGAAGAAGGTAACGATCCCGCCATTACCGGTATATTGAGGGAAAGCGATCGAGTTCGGGACTTAATCGCCGGATTTGAGGCACAAATTCAGCAAGAAAGCGAAAATTACCCCACCGTCGATATTCCTCTCCTGCAAGCGCAATCTTCCCCCATCACCTTTCTCTTGCCTGCTGGCAGCAGCCAACTAACTCCGATCAATCTCCATGATATTCTCGATCCGCTGCTCCTTTCGGCCCAGGCCGTAGCCAAAGAGAGAAATCTCAGTCTAGAAACGATTCACGGGGAAGATATAGCACTTATTCGGGCTAATATCCCCGGTTTGCGGGAAGTATTCAGCAATTTAATTGATAATGCTCTCAAATATACTCCTGCTGGCGGAAAAGTCACCGTCGAGGTAAAAAATGTTAAGAATAGTGTAGAAATTGTTTTTAAAGACACAGGTTATGGTATAGCGAGGAGCGATCAAGAAAGAATTTTTCAACGTCACTACCGGGGAGTGCAAGCGGCGGGAGATATACCGGGTACAGGATTGGGTTTAGCGATCGCCAAAGAATTAATTACCAGTATGGGGGGGACGATTGAATTTATCAGTCCTAATCCCGAGCAAACAAGTCTCCTCTACCCCGGCACGGTTTTTCGGGTTAGTATGCCAGTTATACTCGATGATAACCTCAGTATAGGGGGATGATCTGGCCGTAAAATCTGCCGATCGGGACAATCGGTGAGGGTGATCGGTTAAAATTTCTGAAAAATATCAGTATCAACGTTAACTTGGCTGTGAACCAAAGAATTAACAGTAGCTAGAGACAATTAATTACACACATCTAACTACCTCTTGCCCTTTGCCCCTTGCATGAGTGCCTATCCTAACCAAGAAGTTAATTTTGTCCTATTACCTAAATTATGCCAACTATCGAACAATTAGAACCCGCTAATAAGGCCGATGTGGTAGTATATATGCCCTATTATGCCAAGGACAAACATAGTATTCTGCCCTATGCGATCGCTTTGTATCAAGGAGGATCTTTAGAAGGTCGTCGTCGCATAGAAAACAGTCAAGGGATTCCCTTTGTGGCATCTTGGTATGTATCAAAATTGCCCTCGGAATTGACCCGTTGTCGTTTACAATTTGAAGGACAGGCCGACCTAAGCTATGAGATGACGATTATTAACGCCGAGTTTATCGAATATCTCATCGATGCGATTAAAACCTTTAAGCAGCTAGGTTGGGCCGACTTTTCGCAGGGATTTTATCGGAAACTGCTGCGATTTGAAGAATAAAAGTCGGGATTTTACGGGTTAAAAGGAGCAAATCGTGGCCAAATCAGCCAAATCTATACTTATCTCTTCCCTAGAACCCCTCAGCGGTAAATCGGGAACTGTTGTCGGTCTAGCACATCTCTTGCGACAAAAAGGACTGGAGATAAGTTACGGCAAACCAGTGGGCAATTGTCCGGGATACATTGATGGGCAATTGGTCGATGAGGATGTAGAATTTCTTCGGCAATTACTAGAATTATCCCCCGAACAGCTGCGTTTACCCGTGATCTATACAGATGTGGATTCCGTTGCTAAACGTCTACAGGGTGCGGATCAACAGGACTACGGCAATGTTCTTGCTGGTTATCTGGAGGATCGGGTTAACAGTGATATTACCCTCCTCGAAGGACCGGGGACTCTCTGGGAAGGCAGTATTTTTCAGTTATCGATGGGGGAAATGGCCGAAATTCTCCAGACTCCGATCCTATTGGTGGCCCGCTATAGTTCTCCCCTAATTGCCGAGAGTCTGCTGAAAGCGCAACGGGAATTAAAAAATCGGCTGCTGGGGGTAGTAATTAGTGATATCCCGGCCGATGATTGGGAGGAAGTACAATCTCTCCTGAAACCCTATCTTGCCGGCCAAGGTGTGGAAGTTTTAGGACTGTTACCCGCTAGTAAACTACTGCGTAGTATTAGTGTTCGGGAAATTGTCCATCTTTTGGGGGCAAAAGTATTATGTCGGCCCGATCGTTTAGATTGGATGGTAGAAAGTTTAGCGATCGGGGCGATGAATGTCAACGCCGCTTTAGAATATTTTCGCAAGGGGGAAAATATGGCTGTGATTACGGGTGGTGATCGCACAGACCTCCAGTTAGCGGCCCTAGAAACTTCCACCACCTGTTTAATCTTAACCGGTTCTATCTCTCCAGATCCCCTGATTCTGGGCCGGGCCGAGGATTTAGAAGTACCGATTCTCTCGGTAAATTTAGATACTCTGACCACCGTGGAAATCGTCGATCAGGCCTTCGGGAAGATCCGCTTACAGGAACAGGTAAAAGTCGCTTGTATTCGAGAATTAATGGAGGAACATTTCCAGATCGATCGCCTGTTAGAAAAGTTAACAATAGGGGCGTAATTTCTCCCCAGCTGCCGAGAATTTCATGGCAAATCCCTTCATGACTCCATCATCCCCGCCTCTGTCCCCTCCGGTCAAAGAAAATGACTGGAGATTATTATTAAGACTGCTTCCCTACGCAAAAAGGCAAAAAGCCCTGCTATTTTGGTCATTAATACTTCTTTTTCCCCTCTCTCTCACGGGGGCGATCCAACCCTTAATTATCGGTCAAGCGGTCTCCCTTTTGCAAAAGGAACAAACTTGGGATTTTTTGGCTCGAATGCCCTTAACAGCAGCCATTAATACCCTAATTATTATCCTCTCGTCTGCGATTATTTTACGCCTGATTTTAGGGACAGTGCAAGGTTATCTGGTGCAGAAAGTCGGTCAGTCAATTACTGCTAATGTCCGGGAAGATTTATTTACCCATGTTACCTCCCTTTCCTCCAGTTTTTTTGATCGCTCTCCCGTGGGACGTTTAGTCACCCGTTTAACCAGCGATGTGGAAGCATTAGGAGAAGTTTTTGCCAGTGGGGCGATCGGAGTTGTCAGTGATTTGGTCTATATTTTAGTTATCATAATCACCATGTTTACCCTGCAATGGCAATTAGCTCTATTGTTGGTGTTGATGTTATTTCCCGTCACCGCTTTAATTATCTTTTTTCAAAAACAATACCGCAGCGCTAACTATCAGGTACGCGAGCAATTATCAAAACTTAATTCCCAATTACAGGAAAATGTAGTCGGAGTTAATATTGTTCAATTATTTCGCCGCGAACGCTTTAATGCTGAAATGTTTCGCACTATCAATACTCAGTATCGTCGCTCCCTAGATAAAACAATTTTTTATGATTCTGCCGTCTCAGCTACTTTGGAATGGATCGGATTAATTGCCGTGGGAGGAGTATTATGGTTAGGCGGTATTTTTATTCTCCAGAAAACCATTGATTTTGGAGTTTTATCAGCTTTTATTTTATTCTCTCAGCGTCTCTTTAATCCCCTGCGTCAGTTTGCGGAAAAATTTACCATGTTTCAAGCGGGTTTTACTGCTATTGAACGCATTGGGGAATTAGTTAGTATTCCCATTGAAATCAAAGATTATAACAATTATAAAGAGCTTTATTTTCCCGAAAAACTTAAAACTGGTGAGATTATTTTTGAAAATGTTTGGTTTGGTTATAAACCCGATGAATATATTATCAAAGGTCTTAATTTTACCATTCATCCCGGTGAAAAAGTCGCTTTAGTCGGTCCTACTGGTGCGGGAAAAAGTTCGATTATTCGTCTTCTCTGTCGTCTTTACGAACCAAGTAAGGGCAGAATTCTAGTGGATGGTATCGATATACGTTATCTTCCCCAAGCGGAATTAAGACGTTATATTGGTGTCATTCTCCAAGAAACTTTTCTCTTTGCTGGAGATGTTACTCGCAATATTACTTTAGGAGAAACTTATGATTTTGAGCAGGTGAAAGCAGCGGCTAAATTAACTAATATCGATCACTTTATCGAGGAGTTACCCGACGGTTATCATACTCTTTTACGGGAACGGGGCGCAAATTTATCGGGAGGACAAAAACAATTACTCGCTTTTGCAAGAGTCGCTATTCGTAACCCCGAAATTCTAGTTTTAGATGAAGCTACCGCTAGTTTAGACGTGGGAACAGAAGTATTAATTCAAGAAGCTTTAGAACAGATTCTAGTCGATCGTACTGCTATTATTATCGCCCATCGTCTCTCTACTATTCGCGATGTAGATCGAATTCTTGTCCTTAAACGCGGGGAATTAGTCGAATCGGGAACCCATGAAGATTTATTAACCAAAGACGGCCTCTACGCTAGTTTATATAAACTGCAAATGTTAGGCACAGATATTTAACAGTTAACAGTGATCAGTTACCAGTTATCAGTTATCAGTTATGAGATTAAAGTGATAAGTTTTAAGTTTTAAGCTTTAAATGATATTATAGCGGTATGCAGTCGAATGAGGTATACTGCAACAAGCTATAAGTCAGTCTAGGCAAGACGATGGTCTGTATCTCACTCAAGCGAATACCGCTATATTCGCCGATCAATCTTCACTAATTACCAATTACTGTTTACTGATTACTGATTACTGACAAATCCCCCACTACCTTCCAAAAATGCCTTCGCCAGAATTCGCTCCGCTCGTATCACAACTGCAAAAAAAAGTCAATAGTTTAGATGTACCATTTTATGCACCAGGGCATAAGCAGGGGGAAGGAATCGGGGAAGATTTAAGTAATTTACTGGGAAAAAGCGTCTTTAAGGCCGATTTACCCGAATTACCCGACCTTGATAATTTGTTTGCCCCGACGGGAGTGATTAAAGAAGCGCAAATTTTAGCAGCCGAGACATTTGGTGCAGATAAAAGCTGGTTTTTAGTCAATGGTTCCAGTTGTGGCATTATTGCGGCGATTTTAGCCACTTGCGGCGAGGGAGATAAAATTATTTTGGCGAGAAATATTCATAAATCGGCAATTTCGGGCTTAATTCTCTCCGGAGCGCAACCTATCTTTATCAATCCCGAATATAATCCCACTATCGATCTAAATTTAAATATAACCCCCCAATCCCTCGCAAATGCCCTGAAACTTCATCCCGACGCAAAAGCGGTAATGGTAGTCTCTCCCACCTATCAAGGGGTTTGCTGTGACTTAGAAACTATCGCCCAGATTACCAATCATTATTCTATCCCGCTGCTCGTCGATGAGGCTCACGGGGCGCATTTTGCCTTTCATCCCGATTTACCTCCGGCTGCCCTGTCTCTCGGTGCTGATATGGCTATTCAGTCCACCCATAAGGTTTTGGGGGCCTTAACTCAAGCATCGATGTTACACTTAAAAAGCGATCGCATTAGTTCCGAAAAAGTCGATCGAGCCTTACAATTAGTTCAAACCACTAGCCCTAGTTATTTGCTTCTCGCTTCCCTTGATAGTGCCAGAAAGCAAATGGCGACGCAAGGACTAGATTTACTGAGCAAAACCCTCGATTTAGCCGCTACTGCCCGAAAAGAACTCGATAAAATTCCTAATATCTCTGTTTTAGACTTTCCCCATTCTATCCCGGGTTGTCACTGGTTCGATCGCACTCGTTTAACGGTAATTGTCAAAGATTTTGGTTTAACTGGTTACGAAATAGACGATATTTTGCGAGAAAAATACGCTGTCACCGCAGAATTACCGACTTTAAGCCAACTTACTTTTATTATCTCCATCGGCAACCATCGCAAACACATTAATCGCCTCATTACTGCTTTTCAATCCCTTCAATCCCTTCAATCCCCTTCCTCTACCAGTTTACCCCCCACTCCTCCTCCAGTCGCGGGAAATTCGGCTATTTCTCCTAGAAAGGCTTTTTTTGCCCCTACAGAGATAGTATCCCAGAAAAATGCCCTCGATCGTCTTAGTGCTGATGTTATCTGTCCCTATCCCCCCGGTATTCCCGTTTTGATGCCGGGTGAGTTAATTTCTCAGGAAATCCTCGACTATCTGCAAACTATTTTAGACCTCGGTGGCACGATTACCGGCGGTAGTGATGATAATTTGGCAACTTTCAGGGTTTTAAAATAATCGCAAAATTATCTGATATATTAACCGGAAAAAGGCAGTAATAGCAATTGCCCCGATAGCTGCCATCACGGCAATGATAGCAATTTCAGGAAAACTTAGAGTTCCTTGCAGCTGCGGAATTAAGAGGAAAGCGAGGGTAATTGCTGCGATAATTGGTAGATCTTTTCCTTCAATCACTTTTTTAAATAATGCCAAAACTAAGCCACCTAAGATCATAAAAGCGATGACAATTCCTACCGAGGGGACTAAATTATTTAAGGCAATTACTAATAATGTCCCCTCAAATCCTGTAAAGGCAGCATTAGCGAAAGTTTCCCCAAGAGAAAAGCGGGAAGTTTTTCTAATCACTGGAGAAGATGGGGGAATTGGAGAAGGTGGAGGAGATGGAGGAATTGGAGAGGGTGGATTTAAAGCGGTTAAAACTTCTCCACAGGATTGAAATCTATCCAGGGGATTTGCTAGTAACATTTTATTGAATACTTGGGCTAAATCTGCACTGATGTTCGGGGCGTAATTTTGCCAATTCCAGACCTGTTTTTGGGGATCGTATAGATCATCAGGATCGCGATTAGTTAAGAGTATAACACAGGTAGCTGCTAGGGCATATAAATCTGTGGCTGCCGATACCTGATTGCCTAATTGTTGTTCGGGAGGAGCAAATCCAGCTGAGTAAATTGTTGTGGATTTCTCCTGTGTATTACTAGGGTTATTAGTAGCCTGTTTTACTGCCCCAAAATCCAGTAAATAGAGGCGGCCATTTTTGGACTGCATGATGTTAGATGGTTTTATATCTCGGTGAATGGAACCATTTTCATGAATAAATTTGAGGATAAGAAGTAGTTCTTTGAGAATGTTTTTAACTTCACTTTCTTGAAAGGGTTTTTGTTGCTGTTGGAGAATTTCTTCTAAGTTTTTACCGTCGATATATTCCTGGGCCAGATAGAAAAATTGTTCTTCTTCTCCCGTTAATTGATTCTTGACTTTTAAAGGGAAAAAAGCGTAGAGATCGGGGATTTGGGGATGTTCTCGGCCTAAATCTTCTAAAACACGCGCTTCTTGAAAAAATAAATTTTTCGCTTTTTCTAAAGCTTGGGGACTTAAATTACCGGAAGGTTGAAATTGTTTGATTACACATTTAGCTTTTTTGGGACTATAACGATCTACTGCTAAAAATGCCGCCCCAAATCCCCCTTGTCCCAATAGACGTTCTGGTAAATAACGTCCCCCCAAAATTAATGGCATCCCGCAAGTAATACAATATTTCTGCTCGATCGAGGTTAAGCGATTGCTATCGTCTAGGTCTAGGCACTGATTACGCGGTCTCGGACAGTGGGGACGCGTACAAATAACTTCCATAGTCACCGTTTCCCGTGGTACTGCTCTTAGTTTAGCTACTACCGGCAATTGGGGTTAAAATTTTTATTCTTAAGAAAGACTTAAAAAGGGGGTCTGTAGGCCGACACGGATTCCCATTATACTACAAGGTTAGCAAAAATTTTGGAGTTTGTCAAGTCTTTGGCTGAAAAAAATTCAGCCAGATAAGGGCGGTTATCTTAATGGTGGGGTGGGAAGTCTCGGTGCTTTTTTTAGTTGAAAGAGCGGGCTAGACGATTAACCCCAGTGTGTAATAACTGTTCCAAGCTTTGGCGATCGCTGATGGCTTGAAAATTGATCACAAAACAGGTTAAACCCAGTCCAAAGAGGATAAAAGTGGGGGCCATAACCACACCAATCATTAACCAAGTGGCGACGTGGAGAAACATGGTGACAGCGAACAACAAAGCTAGGGAAGCAATGGGTAAGATTTGACGGGTAGGACGACCGAAATAGAGAAAAAGAACGGTTAAAACGGTGGTTACTAAGTTAGCGGGTACTAAAAAGGCACAAATCGAGACGCAATAGTGGCGGGAAAATTCAGCGAGAGTATTAAAATCTATCATGAATATTAGTTTACAATTGCCTGAGTCTTAGTATTGTCGATTGTAGCGGAAAATTTAGATGATCGGGATGAAGCTGTGGTGCAATAGATTTTCGAGAGGGAGCTAAAACGGGGATCGGGGGATAGATCCTCCGGTTATAATGAAATCTGGGAAAATGACACCGCCGCATCCCGAAAACTCTCACCCCTTGCTAGGTATAATCGATCGCAGGAAGAATTTTATGAGTAAATTTGTCTTTGTCACTGGGGGAGTCGTCTCCAGTATTGGGAAAGGAATTGTCGCTGCTAGTTTGGGAAGATTGTTGAAAAGTCGGGATTATTCCGTCTCAATTCTGAAATTAGACCCCTATATCAACGTGGATCCGGGTACGATGAGTCCTTTTCAACACGGAGAGGTATTTGTCACCGATGATGGGGCTGAAACCGACCTCGACCTTGGCCACTACGAACGTTTTACCGATACGGAACTCTCCCGTCTCAATAGCGTGACTACTGGCTCGATTTATCAAGCGGTATTGAATAAAGAGCGCCGTGGTGCTTATATGGGGGGAACTGTGCAGGTAATTCCCCATATTACCAACGAAATCAAGGAAAGGATTCTTCGGGTGGCCAAAGATACCAACCCCGATATCGTCATCACAGAAATTGGTGGTACGGTGGGAGATATCGAATCCTTGCCTTTTTTAGAAGCAATTAGGCAATTTAGGAAGGATGTGGGTCGAAATAACGTGGTTTATATGCACGTTACCCTAATTCCTTGGATTCCGGCCGCCAAGGAGATGAAAACTAAACCGACACAACACTCGGTCAAGGAATTAAGATCGATCGGTATTCAACCGGATGTGTTAGTCTGTCGTTGTCATCTACCCCTACAACCGGGGTTAAAAGAAAAACTCTCAGCTTTCTGTGATGTGCCGGTGGAATCGGTGATTACTGCTCAGGATGCCAGCAGTATATACGAAGTGCCTCTCAATCTGGAAAAAGAGGGATTAGCGCAACAAACCCTAGAATTATTAAACCTCAGTCCCCGATACCCCCATCTGGAGGAGTGGGAAAATCTCATCCGACAGATGCAATCCCCCGGTCAAAAATTAGAGATAGCTATCGTCGGTAAATACGTGCAGTTGGGGGATGCTTATCTCTCGGTGGTAGAGGCCCTCAAACACGCTGCTATTGCCCTTAATAGCGAGATAGAATTACGTTGGGTGAGTGCCGAAGATGTGGATAAAGATTCGGCCGAAGCTCATTTAAGCGGTGTTGATGGTATTGTTGTACCAGGTGGTTTTGGTATTAGGGGTGTGGATGGCAAAATTAAGGCGATCGAGTATGCTAGGGTCAATAATATTCCTTTCTTGGGTCTCTGTTTAGGGATGCAGTGTTCGATTATCGAATGGGGTCGCAATGTGGCCCGATTAGAAAGGGCCAATAGTTCCGAATTTGAAGAGGATACACCGAATCCAGTGATTAATTTACTGCCAGAACAGGCAGATGTGGTGGATTTAGGGGGAACAATGCGCTTAGGTCTCTATCCCTGTCGTTTAAATCCCGATAGTCTAGCTTTCTCTCTCTACGGTCAAGAGGTTATCTATGAGCGCCATCGTCACCGTTACGAGTTCAATAATGCCTATCGTAGTCTCTTTTTCGAGACTGGTTATCTGGTGAGTGGCACTTCTCCCGATGGTCGTTTGGTGGAAATTATCGAACTACCAAAACATCCTTTCTTTATTGCTACCCAATTTCACCCCGAATTTCGCTCTCGTCCCAATAAAGCTCATCCTCTCTTTTCTGGTTTCATGAAAGCGGCCCTCAAGGGTAGAGAGCAAAAGTTCTCCCTGATTAGTCAGCATTCAGCTATTGGTTAGGATTTGCTGGTCTGATTGGCTCAAAATCTGGTTTTTTGGGGGGAAACCCCCGAAAATTTCTCATCTTAACCCCAGTTTGGCCTAAGGTTTTCCGAATTGACGTTGATAAACTACTTCTTCCTTGCCAGATTCCAGTTTAATATCCGAGCGAGGATAGGCCACACATAACAAAGCATAGCCTTCTTTTTGCAGGTCGGGGGATAATCCCATGCCCTCTCCTTGTTCGACGCTACCCTGGGAAAGTTGAGCGGCGCAGGTAGTACATACGCCCGCATTGCAGGAACTGGGTAAGTCAATTCCCGCATCGTAGGCCGCTTGTAGTATAGTTTGATCTTCCCTAACTTCGATCGTTTGTGTTGTTCCTAAATGGGAAATTTCTACTTTGTAGGTTGTGGTCATAGCTAATGAATGATACTTTGAACGTCACCTATTTTATCATTCTAGATTGCGGATATAGAAGACAGGGGGGAAAGGCTGCATCTTATTGTAGTAAATCTAGGGAAACTATCTTCTAAAATTGGTCATTACTTCCGATTTTATCAATCAATCCATGCCTTTGGGGGGTTCTACCCAATACTTCTCGTTTAAGGATTAAGCGGTGTTAGAAATAGAAAAAATCAGAGGTGCAACTTGAGAAGAGGTGGCTCGATGGATGGGCTTTTTAGAGGAAAACTTAGAGCGAGGTTTTTT
>SFBL01000178.1 GCA_007095785.1 Microcystis aeruginosa Ma_SC_T_19800800_S464 | reverse complement strand
ATACAGGAATCGGAGACGACGTTTTGGTCTGAGATTTAATTTAATCGCTGGCATTTACAACTACGAACTTGCTTTAGGCTATAATCAAGTAGCTGAATAAGACTTTTGCAGGAGGTCTATTGGTTCGGAGCTTTGGGCTACGGAGCAAAAAAAGGATTTGTTCATCTCGACATGAGAAATGCCAAAGGTTGGTGCTCCAGTGGTCAAAAAGGACCACGATGGAATTATTAGGGTCGTTGTCACTTCCAATTAATCAATCGCCATTAAAGCGATTGATTTTTTTCTAGGGGTATCAATGATAAGAAATTATTCAATCAATCGATCGGGTGACATTCTAGGCTATGATTTCCCTGACTATAGTTATTTCTCTACATTAAGGAAAATCCACGATGACAACCTTTCCCATCGATTTGAGTGCCTATAAACCCATCAGTCTCGACTCCAGTAACCCCACCCTCACCGACGACCAAAGAAGCGCCCTAAAAGCCAATATCCAACTCTGTCGCGATGCTATCATCTTTTTTACTGCCACGGGTGCGGCCCGGGGTGTGGGTGGACACACTGGCGGCCCCTACGATACCGTCCCGGAAGTGGTGATTCTCGATGCTCTTTTCCGCAGTCAACCTAGTCAATTTGTACCAATCTTCTTCGATGAAGCAGGACACCGCGTCGGTACTCAATATCTCATGTCTGCGTTAGAAGGTTCTTTACCCCCAGAACAATTAATGCACTACCGCGAGGCCAATTCTAAACTCCCCGGACACCCGGAATTAGGATTAACCCCCGGCGTCAAATTTAGTTCTGGCCGTTTAGGACATATGTGGCCCTACGTTAACGGTGTCGCTTTAGCTAACCCAGGAAAAACCGTTTTTTGTTTAGGTTCCGATGGTTCTCAACAGGAAGGCAATGATGCGGAAGCTGCCCGTTTAGCCGTAGCTCAACACATCAATGTTAAGCTGATTATTGATGATAATGATGTTACCATTGCCGGTAATCCTTCCAAATATTTACCCGGTTATGATGTGGCCAAAACTCTCACCGGCCATGGCGTAAAAGTGTTAGTGGGAGATGGGGAAGATATCGATAGTTTGTATCGCAATATCTGTGAAGCAATTAATACTCCCGGCCCGATTGCGATTATTAATAAACGTCCCATGTGTCCCGGAATTGAAGGTTTAGAAGGTTCTAACCACGGTCATGATGTGATTTCTGTACCCTTGGCTTTGAAATATTTAGAGGCAAAAGGACACAGTGCCGCCGTGGAATATCTCAACAGTATTAAGAAGCCTTCTAATGACTATAAATTCCTCGGTTCTGGGGATAAATGGGGTTCTAACCGCAACGTTTTTGGCGAAGCAGTAGTCAGTCTTTTAGGCAAAATGAGCGAAGAAGAACGCAAGGCTAAGGTATTAGTAGTAGATAGCGATTTAGAGGGTTCCTGCGGTCTGAAAATTATCCACGATAAACATCCGGAAGTGTTTATTCCTTCCGGTATTATGGAACGGGGCAATCTTTCGGCGGCCGCAGGTTTTGGTATGGAAAAAGGTAAACAGGGAATTTTCGCCACCTTTGCCGCTTTTCTAGAAATGTGTATTTCTGAAATCACCATGGCCCGCTTGAATTATTCTAATCTTTTATGTCATTTTTCCCATTCCGGTATCGATGACATGGCAGATAATACCTGTCACTTTGGTTTGAATAATTTCTTTGCCGATAATGGACTGGATGACGGTTACGAAACCCGTCTTTATTTTCCAGCCGATGCGGCACAAATGACCGCTTGTGTCGAGGCAACTTTCCATCAACCCGGCCTACGTTTTATCTTCTCGACTCGTTCTAAAACTCCCAATATTCTTGATACTAACGGTCATAATTTCTTTGGTGATGGTTATACCTTTGTCTCTGGAAAAGATGAAGTAATTCGAGAAGGCACTGCTGGTTATATCATCAGCTTTGGAGATGGTTTATACCGCGCTTTAGATGCAGTGGAACGCTTAAAACAAGAAGGTGTTGACGTGGGTTTAATTAATAAACCGACTCTCAATGTAGTGGATGAAGGAATTATCGCTAAAGTTGGTAGTTCTCCCTTTGTTTTGGTGGTAGAAGCATTTAACCGTCGCACGGGTTTAGGTAGCCGTTATGGTTCTTGGTTACTCGAACGCGGTTTAACTCCTAAATACGCCTACATCGGTACTCACCATGAAGGTTGTGGCGGTTTATGGGAACAATTCCCCCACCAAGGTATCGACCCAGCTGGTATCATTAGTAAAGTTAAATCTTTAATCGCTTAGATAGTATTTTGGAGTGAGCGTTAAACAGTGAACAGTGAACAGTAATCAGTCATCAGTGAGCAGTCATCAGTTATCAGTCATCAGTGAACATCTTTAATAATTAAGATTTTAGCTTGTTTGAGAGCTTGAACATTTGTACTAAAAATTTCCCAGAAGCCGTTTAAATCCCTTACAACTTATAAACTTGAGCCACTTAAATCGCACAATTGAGGGGAAATCCCCCTGAACTAGGTACGGTAAGCCCCTAGGAGCCGACAAACCGGTCAATCTAGAATAATCTCTAGGGTATAAAAGTAATCTCTTATAGAAAATGCAGCCAACCAATCCACAACAATTTACAGAAAAAGCTTGGGAGGCAATCGTCAAAACGCCGGACATTGCCAAACAGAACAGCCAGCAACAAATCGAAAGCGAACATCTAATGAAAGTCCTTCTTGAACAGGAGGGATTAGCGGGCAGTGTTTTTAGTAAAGCTAATATTAGTCTAGCCCGTTTGCGGGATCGAACCGATGACTTTATCCGTCGTCAACCGAAAATCTCTAACCCCGGCGACTCGATTTATTTAGGTCGTAGTTTAGATAGTTTACTCGATCGAGCGGAAAATTATCGCCGAGAATTTGGAGATGACTTTATCTCGATCGAGCATTTAATTTTAGGTTACGCTAAAGATGAGCGCTTCGGTAAAAATATTTTTCAAGAATTCGGACTTACCGAAAACAAACTCAAAGAAATTATTCAACAAGTTAGAGGTAGTCAAAAAGTGACCGATCAGAATCCAGAAGGCAAATATGAAGCCCTAGAAAAATACGGACGGGATCTCACCCAATTGGCACGGGAAGGTAAATTAGACCCCGTAATTGGACGGGATGACGAAATCCGTCGCACGATTCAAATTCTCTCTCGCAGAACTAAAAATAACCCAGTTTTAATCGGGGAACCGGGAGTAGGAAAAACGGCTATTGTCGAAGGATTAGCCCAGCGGATTATTAACCGCGATGTACCAGAATCTCTGTTAGATCGGACTCTTATTTCTCTCGATTTAGGTGGCTTAATTGCGGGAGCAAAATATCGCGGAGAGTTTGAGGAAAGATTAAAAGCTGTCCTCAAGGAAGTCACCGATTCCCAAGGCAATATCATCATGTTTATTGATGAAATTCATACCGTTGTCGGTGCGGGAGCCACTCAAGGGGCAATGGATGCGGGGAATTTATTAAAACCAATGTTAGCCCGGGGTGAATTGCGTTGTATCGGAGCCACTACCCTCGATGAATACCGCAAATATATCGAAAAAGATGCGGCGTTAGAAAGACGCTTCCAAGAGGTTTTAGTAGATGAACCAAATGTGGTCGATACTATTTCGATTCTTCGCGGTCTTAAAGAACGTTATGAGGTGCATCATGGGGTAAAAATTGCCGATAATGCTTTAGTAGCGGCGGCACTGCTTTCTAATCGTTATATTAGCGATCGCTTTTTGCCCGATAAGGCCATTGATTTAGTTGATGAAGCGGCGGCCAAATTGAAGATGGAAATCACCTCTAAACCGGAAGAACTCGATGAAATTGATCGCAAAATTCTCCAGTTAGAAATGGAAAAACTTTCCCTACAACGGGAATACGATCCAGCTTCGCGAGAACGGTTAGAAAAGTTAGAAAAAGAACTGGCTAACCTCAAGGAAGAACAATCGGGATTAAATGCCCAATGGCAAGGGGAAAAAGAGATTATCGATAAAGTTCGTGGGGTTAAAGAAGCGATCGAACAAGTTAATCTAGAAATTCAACAGGCCGAACGAGATTATGATTATAATCGCGCCGCCGAATTAAAGTTCGGAAAATTAACTGATCTGCAGCGGCAAATGTCCGCCCTAGAAACCCAATTGGCCGACAAACAAACCACCGGTAAAAGTTTATTAAGGGAAGAAGTTCTCGAATCGGATATCGCCGAAATTATCTCGAAATGGACGGGAATTCCTCTCAATAAATTAATCGAATCGGAAAAAGAAAAACTCCTCAATCTGGAAGACGAATTACACGAAAGTGTCATCGGTCAAGAGGAAGCGGTCACAGCCGTGGCCGAAGCGATTCAACGTTCCCGCGCCGGTTTATCGGATCCCAACCGTCCCACGGCCAGCTTTATTTTCCTCGGTCCGACGGGTGTTGGTAAGACAGAATTGGCGAAAGCTTTAGCGCGCAATCTCTTTGACACGGAAGAGGCTCTAGTTCGCATCGATATGTCGGAATACATGGAAAAACACAGCGTTTCCCGTCTCATGGGTGCGCCTCCGGGATACGTCGGCTACGATGAAGGAGGACAATTAACCGAGGCAATCCGGCGTCGTCCCTACTCTGTCATCCTCTTTGATGAGATTGAAAAAGCCCATCCCGACGTTTTTAACGTTATGTTACAAATCCTTGACGATGGGCGCTTAACCGACTCTCAAGGTCATCTGGTTGATTTCAAAAATACCATCATTATTATGACCAGTAATATCGGTTCTCAATACATTTTAGACGTGGCTGGTGATGAGTCTCGTTACGAGGAAATGCAGGCGCGGGTGATGGAAGCAATGCGGAATAGTTTCCGTCCCGAATTCCTCAATCGTATCGATGAAACGATCATTTTCCATAGTTTACAAAAAGCGCAACTGCGATCGATTGTCAAACTACAGACAGCCAATCTCAGCGATCGCTTGATGGAACAAAAATTAGCCCTGAAACTTGCCGATATTGCTCTCGATTATCTAGCAGAAATTGGTCACGATCCAGTGTACGGTGCGCGACCCTTAAAACGGGCAGTACAAAGATATGTGGAAACTCCGATCGCTAAGGCAATTCTGCGCGGCGAATTCAAAGGGGGAGACACGATTTTTGTCGATGTGGCCGATGAAAGATTGACCTTTAAACGGTTAGCTTCCCAAGTAGTAACTGCTTAATTAAGTAGGGTCTGCTGAAAAAGTTTTTCCCGGTGGCAGGGTGTGGGGTGTGGGGTGTGGGGTGTGGGGTTTTACTCATTTTCAGGTGGTCAATTACCTAATTTTCAGGAAAAAAGTCCAGGAATTTTCCCCCCAATCACTCCAAAGTTCGGCACTTTTTGAGGTCAAAAAAGTCTAAAAACCTTGTTGGATAAGGTTTTTAGATTTACTCAGCAAGCCCTAGCTAATCAAATAGTTGCTAATTCCTGAACATCGAAATCTGATTGCAACAGTTGAATGAGAGCAGCACAACGATAGACCATAGCAGCACGACTATCTACCCCTAATTTGGCAAAAATTCGCCGTAAATAGCTGGCAACAGTCCATTCACTAATATGTAAGCGATGGGCTATCTGTTTATTAGCCTGTCCCAAGGCCACTAGGGTGGCAATTTGTAGTTCTCTTTCCGAGAGAAGTTGGGCGATTTCTTGGGCAGAAGATTTAATTTGACCGGATACATCGAGAATAATAAAATATTGACCGTTGACTTCAAATTGATCCACCTCAACAAAAGATTTTTTTAATTCTTTTAAATAATTTTTTTCCTGATCTTCCTTTAGATGGATGATATAGTAGTGATGATCGTGCTTATAAATTTCTGAAACTACTTGATAGGACACATCGGTGAACAAAGAGCCAAGATTTTGCTGATGCTGGTTATTCATTGTCTTTTCTCTCCTAACTTGTTTTCTGGCTAAATAAAAGCTTCGTCTATCTGAAAAATAGGAAACAATCAATAAAAGTAGGTGCAAGACGGTCTTGTCAAGATTACAGTAATATATTTCTGCCAATAATTGGGCTAATCTTAACATTTAATTTGGGAATATAGATTAGGGAAAAAATCGAGGTTTTAATGAAGACGAAGCTCGATTTGCTATAACCGATCATTGTAAAATTTTCCAGAAAAAATTGCCAAGAAATTATAAAAACTTAACAATAATTGAGTTTCTAGCTCAACCATAAAAAACTAAGAGTGACTAACAGAAACTTCCCTAGACCGAGGGGTAATTCTAGAAGAATTGACCAGAGGAGAATAGACTTGGGCGGGAGGTAGCGATCGCAAATTAAACAGAGCGGCAAAATTAGCCCTGCTATCGTAGAGAGGTCGTAAACGTTGGCAGCAACCCGTTAATAAAGGCGTAACCCCAGGACCATGACCACTGACCGTACTATCGCCATGGACAATAATCCCGAAAGTAATCCGACCTTGACGGTAACTAGGCCCGTGACGGGTATCCGCCGAGCCAATGGCAACCAAATCGCCGAATCGAAGAGTATCGAGACGATAGCGGCGGCGAAGTTGTGGATCGAATAGCTGAATATCGTAATCACCACGCCAGACCGTATTTTTGCCCAATCCTGAACCCATAGCGGCAGCGGGGATAAAATGAGTCACGGGGACTTGTAAACCGCGAGCAGTGGGAATTAAACCCCAACGTCGCAGGAAATCGGGGGAACAGTTGAATAAATGCAGATCAGGATAGTCTAGTAATTTTAACCCCAAACCATAACTATAGATTTGCACTCGATCGCCGATCCGTAAGCGACGCAAAACCGCAGGGGGAAAATCTACCAAAACATGGTCCACTCCGCCATGTTTTCCCGTCACCAGACCCGATTGACCCGTGGCAGGTCCGGTAATCACCCTAGCGCGATTGCCCACACAAGCATAGGTAATCAGGGCGAGATTCGGGCCGCGACGACTGCCGATAATTTCCCGATTATTATTATGGAGAGCCACCCCCGGCTCAATATGATCCCCCATTAAACCGATGCAGCGATCGCCAACCCGTTGATTGAGGACAATTCCCCCAGTGGCCGGAAGGATTCGGGGTATGCCATCATGACCGATACGATAGGGATTAGCCTGACCGACCGGATGGGCAATTTGACCGGCAACGGCCACCATTACTAAGTCTGGTTGGTTAATACGCAGAGAATTGGCACTATCTGGTCGTGAATTATTCATATATCAGTTATCAGTATTCTAAAATGGAAGTATGGGATTTTTGCTTGAATCTATGACTGCAACACGGCTCGCACCGCCGGCTGAAATAATTCACCTGTCCGGGATTAGCTGGGAAACCTACGAAACGCTGCTAGAAGAAATGAGCGATCGCCGTCTGCGGCTGACCTACAATCGCGGCAATTTAGAAATCATGGCTCCTTCCCCAGAACACGAATTTAGTAAAACCCTCATCGGTCGCTTTGTCGAAACCCTAGCGGAAGAATCAGTAGTCCCGATTTATCCCCTTGGTTCTACCACCTTTAAACGCCCTCAATTAAGCGGTGCAGAACCGGATGAATGTTTTTACATTGATAATATTGAGGCGGTTCGGGGGAAAAAGCGACTGGAATTCAATGAAGACCCTGCACCAGATTTAGTCATAGAAGTTGATGTCACCAGCAGTTCCCAAAATCGCCTTCAGGTTTATGCAGATCTAGGCGTGGCAGAGGTTTGGGTTTATAATGGGGAGTCTCTGGTCATCCAACAATTACAAAATGGCACTTATATCACCTCCCCAACCAGTCAGTTTTTTCCTAATTTACCCATCTTAGAAATTGCTATATTTTTACAACAAGCTGGCCAGACAGATTACCTAGAGTTAGTAAAAGCATTTCGGAATTGGGTCAGAAGTCAGCTGAAAAAATGAGGGTTAAAATCCTAGATGAGAGGGTCTGCGGTAGGTATAGATCCTTGTATTAGGATAGCGACGACGGACATGATCTGCTCTAGCGCGACGGGTCGTTAATTCAAAATTTACCCCTTGTAGATGACTTCCTCGTTTACCCCGAAAATCCGGTCCTGAACCTTGACCTGTATATCTGAGATGTTTAGATAAGATGGGATCATTTCTTACCCTCCTAGCAACCAACCGTTCCAAAGCTCTACCATATAAGGCCGCTGGAACGTAAGTAGCTGCTCTTAGCTCTCTTGGGGTTAATAATGGTCTTGCCCCTTGGCTAGTTAGAGCAGATAAATTCCTTGCCAGTTGTTGATTCGCGGTGTTGATCAGTTGCCGGAATCTTCGAGTTAGACCTTGCTGACGCTGGGTCAATGGCGGAGGAGTAGCCCAATCTAGATCGCTTTCTTCGAGCAAATAAATAACATCGCCATCATCTGCTAAATTCAGTCTATCTTTTAAGGGGCGATTAAAGGGATAGTAACCGTGAATGCCTCTTTCTAAAAAGTTAAATCTCATACCAAAATCCCCTTGCTCCCCGCCAAAAATCAAATTTTTCTCCCCTAGTTTCTGACCAGTCTTCTAATTCCAATTCGCTCGCAGAAATATCTTCGCACCAACTGGGAGGAGGATCGATCCTGATTGCTTCCGGAACTACTAAATGCAGAACCACTGGGTGAAATCCCATCCAAAGTAATTTGGAGACTCCCGACTGAATGAATAACTGGCGTAATTGTTCCCGTTCCAAAGCAGCGATCGCATCTTGTTGGTCAATTTCCTGACAGTTGATGCCCCAACTCTCTAGGGTGGAACAGATTAGCGGGGGCAGGTTGCGGACCCGATCTTCCGGGGAACGATGGGTTAGGATAAAGGCTGACCCCAAGGCGGCACTCAAAGCGATCGCATCTCGGAAAGCATAGCCGAGCAGATCGGTGTGAATTTGTCTATCCAAACTACGGGCTAACCATTCCCAACGACTGACTAAACTGCTGTCGGTTTCTTTGGGCAAAAGGGATTCACCAAGACCATCGCCGATCCAAAATAGATGATGATTACCTAAATCCGTCTCTAGTCGCAGTCTTTCCCATTCCCGCAAAGTGCGACGGGTTTGGGCAGAAAGTTCCGGAGTAAGAAGGGATGAGGATTTGCCCTTCTCTGGGGACGCTTCTAGCCAAGGCCGCCAGCGCTCGAAAACATCGCTATTATCAATTAGATGCCAAAATTCTCGCGCTATCCATAATTCGAGAAATCGTCCTAATTGTTTGACCAGGAGCAGACCATAATCCGATAAGGCCAGGTTGGGATCGAGGACACAAGACCAACGGCGTTGATTTAGGTTAATGGAGAAATCGGGCAAAAGAGTGGCACTCATCGGGACACCTCTAAAAAAATAGCGTTACACCCCAGCAGACCCCGAACCGATAACACTGCGCAGCGCCGGAGTTACCCCCTGAAAGGCCCGGCCTTCGGGAGTCATGCGATAGGCAGCTAACCAAGCTTCCGAATGGGGACCCATGGGTCTGAGTTCCGATTGGAATAAAATCGGGTCGAGGGCGGTTTTAAAGTCGTTATCGGCGACAAATTGCAGAATCCGACGACCGCTTTCCGCCATTTTTGCCCGTTGGGAGGGTTCGGCAACACCCCCCAGATAGCGATTGGAGACGATTTCGATTACATCCCATTTGGTATTAGCATCGAAGGCTTTTTTGATATCGGCTGCATCCAAAAGGTTGAGAACGGTATTGAGATAATGTCCAGTTTCCATCGTCAGGGCCAAAATGTTACCGTAGGTGGAGCGATCGAGAGCATAGCGCAGATCCAAGCCGATGCGTTGAACCGTGCCGATACTGCCAAAGGGTCGCTGTTCAATGAGAGTGCCACCGCGAATTACTTCCCCGATCAATAAATCCCGGAAATATTGGGCAACGGCCACCATAAACCCGACTAATTGCCGATGAAAATTGCGGTTAACGATCGCCCCCGAAGCTGGTTGGGCATTACCGTAGTTAAAGGCGCGACGGTAGGCCATCATCCGGTCGCGGATCGTATAGCGCAAAGGTTTCCATTTGTCAAGTAAATATAGACCTCGCGCCCCCGGTCCCCGTTGAATCCGCATCCGTCCCTCTCTAAACAGACGCTGCAGCACTTGGATGACTTGAAAAACTTTCATCCGTTCGTGTTGGTAGATATAGTACAGTTCGGCAGCGGCGTGCAGTTGACTAGGAACGACGGAATCATCGAAATCCGGCTGGATATAGGGATAGGAAACGTTCTCGAAGGGAATCGGTCCTTTGGGTCCAAATCCGATTAAATCGAGGAAACTATCGGGACTACTGGAACCGTCGGCAGCCCCCTTGAGTAGTTCACCGAAACGGTCTTCGAGTTGCTGTTCGTACTGTTGGCGCTCTTCCGGTGGCATCGCTCCTAATTGATCTCTCAAAAAGGTCGCCCACAAGCGTTGAATGGTTTCTGTGGTGTTGTAGGTCATGGTTGGATTCCTTTATTTAATGGCCTCTTCTCTATCTAGCTGTTATGGGCGAGGAGGGAGAGCTTGAGCTTGCCGACACTGATTTAAAGTTTCTCGATGTTTGACTTGGTCGGTATCTGAAGGCAATTTTTCATACAAAATGCCAGGTTTACTTTCACCAAAAGCCAAATCATATAACTTTTCTAAGGTAAGGCGATCTTCTTCTTTTAAGCAGAGAAGAACTTCATTGATTAAAGCATTTCTCTTGCTAAAATCGCCAGAAATAACCGATTCCTCTAGTCTTTTAACTCTTGTTTCTATACCCCCTAATTGCTCCTCTATTTCTCCTACCGTCCTTATTGTTTCAGCCAATTTTTCCCGAATTTTAGCTATTTCTTCCGAACAACTATCATCACCTTCGTCACCACAGGGAAGACAGTCAATTATTGCCACCAAATGCTCATTAAGTTCAGCTAGTTGGGTCGCTATTGTTGTTGTCACCTCTTTCATACTTGAACCTCTTTGATTACTGCCAAAATCGCTCACTATTATCATCATCTATTGCTCTAGATCATCATCTATGTCATCGGGTCTGTCACCAGTATCAACAGTTAAACTCTCGGCAATAGTCTCAAGATACTCACTAAGATTTTCAAGGTTATTATTAACAATCGCAGAAGCGTCGGCCTCGGCTCGTAAACTCAATTCGTACTGAGGTGGTGTATTAAACAAAGTCGAGGGATCGATGCGGAATTTAGTAGGATTGCTATTGCTACTTAAGGATAAAGATAAAGCACGATTTAAAGCATCTTGAATGAGCCTAGCCATAATGTTAAATATGCCTCCATCACTATTACCATTGCCAAAAGGTAGGCAAGAGGGAGCCATGGTTTGGACGAGATCGAGCCAATGACTTTCCATGTCTCCCTGAATGCGTAATTCCTGCTCGACTAGCTTTCTGATATTTTTCTGATCTGGAGGAATAGCAGGTAACTTCCCATCACGAATAGATGAGAAGACAGTAACATAAAGAAGGTTGCGAATATTGGTGAGCGTTCTCCGTATGCGACTGACCAGATTATCTGTGGAGTTTGGGGGAAGACAAGCATCGTTATCATCGGGATTAATCACCACATCAATCAGATAACTATAGGCTAAAGATCGATATTCTGGTTCGCGATTTTCTGCGGTTCCCAAAGCATAAAAATCGATCGCCCGGTCCACATCATAGAGAATTTTATCGAAAATAATCTGACACAGTAAGCGATCGCTAGTACAACCACACTGTAACCAGCAATCTAATAATTCTGCCAGTAGGTTGCGCTGAAAAGCTAATTCTACCAATTGATTTTCTGTGGTTTCCTCATTAGCAGAGGAGCCGTACAATCCATAGAATAAAATCGGTGGTCGTGCTAAACGTAAGAGGCGAAAACCGCCAGAGCCTTCAAATCCATCGATAAATAACTGAAGTGCCTGTAAAAAAGCATCGAGGGGGGGAGAAGCGGGATTAACCGCCATGACTTCTTGCAAATTCTTGCCAATCAGGACTAATCGACGTAAGCGTTGCACATCTAACTGAGCCGTTGCCCCTAAATGACGCAACCCTTCCACATTACCCTGACTAGCACGATGAATCAGGGAATCCATCACCCGGGAGAGTTCATTTTCCACCAAGAGGGAGCGAAGATCATTCTGTCCCTGATTATCGAGAAAAGAGTACAGTTGCCGATAAGCATCCACACCCCTGGGCCACTCATTGGCAGCGTAGGCAGTTTGGGTTGAACCGATAAAGTTGCGTAGGGCATAAATCACCGAATCTCGTCGTCCCTGCAATTCACTGTAGGGAACTTGCAACAGGTAACGACTCCGGTTAAAACCGACATTAGCTAAAGCTTCCCCCATCATCACCAAGAGGACGGAAGTAACTTCGTCAAGACTTTGAGCCAAATTGCGGTAATTGACATTAACCACCGGGGAACTCAAAGCCCCGACTAAACGGGAGAGACGGGCGTATTCCCCTAAATTACGACGAATTCCGAAGGTTTTATCCCGATAGTGGGAATCCAGGGCAAAACGAGCCGAATTAAAGCCCTCTTGTATGGCAGAACGGATCGCCATCGCCCAGCCCGCCAATTCCGAGGAGAGATCCTTGAGAATTGTATTAGTTGTTAATTCTTGTAAATCACGGTTGACATCATCGATCGCTTGCTGCATTTCTGCATCGGAGGATGTGGGAGCTTGCTGCAGGGGCATCGGTGCACTAGAAGCCAAAAGAAAGGGAACTCCCTCCGCCTCCTTGTTGATAGCTACTGCTCTAGGATTGTTTTTATAGCGGTTTAGTAATGCCTCTGCTATCTGTTTGGCATCATTAGGATCGCTGACTTTTAATTCTCGCCGCAGAAGATTATCCAACGCCATACGAGAACTACTGGGCATCAGGCCATTATTTTTGGCCATGGCACTACTATAATTAAACGGATTGCCAGATGAAGTGTTCATAATTTATCAGGGCAAGGAAAAAAGGTGTTGGGTTTTTTTCAGTGATCAGTTATATTCCTAAGTTTTCAGAGCAAAGCGGCTTGTATTTCTTTAAAACTGGGTGAAGATGGGGGAATAGGGGAGGTAAGATGATTAATAACCCGATTGGATAACTGACGGGCGGGAATTTGACCAGTAGCGAGGGCATAACTAGCGGCGCTGACCAGAAATCGCGGCGGTAAATCGGGGGGAACCCCTCCTTGAACTAATTGTCTAGCACCGGCTTGAATCGCTTTTTCATCATCTTCAGAAAAAGGAATAATATCCGCCAGGGCCTGTTGGGCGAGATTGCGACGGGTTTGATAGGCAATTTCATCCACCAGATGGGGAATCAATAATTCCGAGGTGGTTAACAGACGTGCCGGCAGACGGTGAAAACGATTAGGGTTATAGAGTTGCTGCCAAACCGAGCGTAGGCGATCGCCTTCTTGACCAAATCCCATCCGTCGCAACATTTCCGCTAAGATCAAAATTCTCAGATATGCCGTCGGGTGCGCTCCTCCAGGACGATAGGTAAGGGTACGGGGAGCGGGATGAGCCAGAAAAAGTGCCATTCCCCAGGCTGCGGCTGGACCGGCTAATAAAATCGCCGCTAAATCGGCAAAAACTTCCTTATGCCAGCGTCCGTAGATGCGAGTAATACTGGGGTCGCCACTGGTGCCGAGAATGCGACGGATCACCGCTTGACGATTTTCCTGCCAGATACCCAGATCCGCTTGCAGATTGTGGGCTACTTCGTGGATAAAGACCGGTTGCCAAGGATTATCTCGATCCCAAGGAATCCGGATAATCGGGAAGGGATTAGGTTCTCCCAAAAGACGAGTCAGCAAAACTCCACGACGCATGGTAGCAGGCGAGAAACCGTGTTCCATATAACACAAGGGTTTTAGCATCGGTCCGCGAAATAATCCCGGGGAGGACTCGCGAATGGCCCGATAACAATCGATCGCGATCAGATCATGGGCGGCGAGAGCGGCGGCAAAAGAGGAACCCCTTTGACTAAAAATTTCAAAAAATAGCCCAAAACTACGGCGAGCGCGGTCAATTTCCCGTTCTACCAGCGCTATATCAATCAAAACTCGCTCTATCGGTGACTCGTTCCACGTCCCTTGTAGATGCTGAAGACGACGTTGAATTTGTCGATCGATCTTAGCCAGACGTTGATTAGCTGCCCGAAAATGGTCGGGAGAGGGAGCGTAGGGTAAATCTTGGGGGCGAATCCCCACGGAAGCATAATTTACCCTGACTAGACGACGCGCTCGCGCCGTTAGATCTAAAATTTTATTGTGTAGAAAAGCTCTCGTTCCCATACTGCCCCCATTGCGGTTGGTTGCCTAACTGCCTTGAATCTGAATCGTTACCGGTCCGCGCAGACGATAGCTATGGCTGCGGCCACAGGTGGGGCAAGGTCGTCCCCCAGACATCGATCGCGAACCAGGGCGGGATGTGGTCGTGAGCGGACGGGCTAAACGGCGCACGGTGCGAGGACTTTGGGCGACTCGGGCGGCGGCACGACGCACGGCAGGGGCCACAGACCGGGCGGGTAAACCTCTTTGGGCAACGGTACGACTAACCCCCCGGACAATACGAGGTACGGCTCTAGCGGCGGCTGGACCCTGACGATGGGCGAGGGTGCGTGTCGCTTGGCTGACACTACTGACCAATTCCCGGCGAGTTTGCCGGGGTAGTCGCGAGATATTGGGCATAGCGGTCCGCAGGGCAACGGCGGAAACAAAGGGAGCGGCCGCATCGATCGCATCTTCGGTCTCGGCCAGGTCAAATAAGTCCTCCAAAGCCTCAAACTCATCGGCCTCATCGGCTAAAAGTCTTCCAGCCACGTTGGCAATACGTCCGATTAATTGCGCTTGCGGTATGGGGATCATCCTGGCGATCGGCCCGACCACTCGGGCCACGGAACCGATTCCCCGGCGCACCCGTCCAGCAACTTGTCCGACTCTGCGTCCCACTCTGCGAGCGATGCGTCCCAAGCGTCGGAAAAACTCGTCCGTGTCCTCCTCGGCCAGGGCATCGGCCAGGGCATCCTCCAAGGCATCAAAACCCGAATCGTAGCCCTGTTCTCCCCAGTCTTCCATCTCGTCAAATCCCTGACCACTGCGAATTAAACCACCGACAAAGGCATCATCATCGGCTTCGGCCAGATCGTATTCCCCGAATTCATCCCCGGCATCGTAGCTATCGTAATAGTCGCCCCGTTGGGCAGGGCCTTCCACTTGATCGTAAAACAAGTCATCCATGACATCGGTTTCAAAGGCTTGATACATGATTTTTCTCTCCTAATTGCAAGGGCAGAAATAGCTATAGGCGCGTGATCATAATTTCCACGGGCCCCTGTAGTCTTAGGCGCTGGGGCAGACCACCGCGACCACGACCGGGGCGAACAGAAGTTCTTCTCATCCCCGGGGCGGGACGGGATAACTGCCCCACTAAACGGGGTTGCGCCGCCACTCTCGCCCCGGTTTGTCGGATAGCTTGCGGTAAGCGACTGGGGGATAAACGACGACGAGCGGCGGTTTGTCCGACACTCTGAGCTATCCTCGGCAAAGCTCGCAGGGCAGCCGGTCCCTGACGGCGGACTAGATTTCGAGCCACTTGGGTGGTACTGTGAACGATCTGACGACGGAGAGGACTACTGAGGGCGGCACGGCGCAGCACTGGTCTAACCATAGTGCGGGCTGCTATACCAGCTATTACAGGTAAAGCCTCATCTAGCTCCTCATCGGCAAATAAATCAGCTAAGTCTTCTAGGGCATCCAATTCATCAAAGCCCTGGGCGGCATACTGTTGCAGCAGCGGCGCTACTTGCCCCAAAATGCTGGCTAAGGGATTGGCAGCGCGTCCGGCACGTCCCGCCACTCGCTGCACTTGTCCAGCCACTCTCTGCACTTGTCCGGCTACCCGTCGCGCTTGTCCAGCTACCCTGCCGGCGGTTTGGGCTGCCCGTCCCACCCCCCGAGCTACCCGGCCCGCAGTGGTGGCTCCCCGACGGGCCGCCCCCGCCACCCGGCTAATTCCTCCTAATAATTGTCGGAAAAATTCATCGCTGTCTTCCGCATCTAGGGCATCGGCAACGGCTTCTTCTAGGGCATCCCAATCATTGGCTTCGCTATCGCTGAAGTAATCATCGCCGAAATCTTCCCCTAATTCTGCCTCGTAGTCGTCTTCTTCCAAAAAGCCCTCTCCTCCCAGATCTTCCCATCCTAATTGCTCTTCGCCAAAACTGTCTTCGGCTTCAAATCCTTCAAAACCTTCGCTTTCCATACCTTCCCAAGCATCGAAGGCTCCCTCATCGGCAAAGGAGGAATTAGCGGCTAAGTCCTCCATAACATCACTTTCAAAAGGCTGATCCATATAAGTCCCTTCCTGAGCGCAAGTAGTCGCTAAAATGTCGATAAAATTAAGAACAATTTCGACGGAATTAGGTCTGACCTAACCTTGTCTGTCGAATCCTATTTCACTTGGTTTGAGATTAAGAGCTAGAGCGGTATCTTGCTAAGGAGTACTCTGCTATCTAGCTCTCTATTACTGTTTAGGATAGATTGTTCCTCTCCCTCTTACCAGTCACACGATCTAGGTCACTTATTTGGTGTAACTCATTTAAGGGACGTTATACCAATTTCAATAGTCGTGACTGACATCTGCAAGCCCAATTCTTCTCTCAGAGCGTAATTGCGCCTTAGAATACACCTCTTGCAAAAATCAAAAATTGTTGTGAGGGTTAGGAGTCAGTAGCCGGTCGTCAGTAGTCAGGAGAATTAAGAATGAATAATAATCAATTAAATGCTCTATTTAGTGATTTTATGCAATTTTATGCCTATTTTTCTCATTTTTGAACCATCAAAAATTGTCATTACTTTGGCAAAATGATATTAGACTTCCTCTAAAAAATTTAAAAACCTCTGGTTGAGTCAGCATTGTCTGAGTCAGCCGTCAAAAGGAAAAAATACAAACCAAAGAGTTTTTGAACTGAAAGAATCCTTATTTATCGAACAAAATGCCTGAATTTGCTAACCCGAGAAATCTCCTCTCTCCTGAGTCTGAGTCTCAAAAATGGAAATTAATAAGTTTTCCTTTTGGGTCGTCGGTCGTCAACGCCAAATTAGGTTACACTTCATCGACCCCAGGGTTAATGCGGATGGAGGGACTCGAACCCACACATCAAAGACACTAGAACCTAAATCTAGCGCGTCTACCAATTCCGCCACATCCGCAAATATGTCACCGTATTTCATCATAGCATAAGATACTATAGGAAAGATAAAATTTTTTATTCTTAATAATTTTATGCTCTTAGGTTTTGTCTTTCAGTCTCCCGGCCCCGTCCTCTGGGAGATCGGACCAATTTCGGTGCGCTGGTATGGATTTCTCATCGCTATGGCGGTATTATTGGGTGTCACCCTCTCCCAGTACCTCGCCCAAAAAAGAGCGATCAATCCGGATTTAATCGCTGATTTGGCCATTTGGTTAGTAGTGGGGGCTATACCTGCAGCCCGTCTGTACTATGTTCTCTTTCAGTGGCAAGAATACGCGCAAAATCCTGCCGATATTATCGCCATTTGGAAGGGAGGTATCGCTATTCACGGGGCAATTATCGGGGGGTTGCTGGCAGCCCTAATCTTTGCCCGCATTAATCGGGTTTCTCTTTGGCAATTACTCGATCTGGTGGTCCCTTCAGTTATTCTCGGTCAAGCGATTGGACGTTGGGGTAACTTTTTTAATTCGGAAGCTTTTGGCAGTCCGACTAATTTACCTTGGAAGTTGTTTATTCCTCCGGCTAGTCGTCCTTTAGAATATATCGCCGTCGATTATTTTCACCCCACCTTTCTCTACGAATCTCTCTGGAATCTGGCAGTTTTTGCCCTACTCATCTATCTATTTTTCTGGGGTTTAAAACACCCGGGTAAATTAAAAATTGGCACCCTTACCCTAGTCTATTTTATCGCCTACAGTCTAGGTAGATTCTGGATCGAGGGGCTACGCACCGATAGTTTAATGTTTGGGCCTCTAAAAATGGCGCAAATAATTAGTTTAGGAGCGATCGCTATCGGTATTTTCGGGTTATTCTGGTTATATAAACTGCAGCGTCCTTTACCGGATGTGGTGGCGACCGTCAGTTATAATCAAAAGTTACCCTAGCTAACCCTGACAATGGATCTAGTAACGATTTTTCAACAGGTTTTAAACGGTTTATCGATCGGTAGTGTCTATGCTATTTTTGCCCTCGGTTACACTTTGATTTTTTCCATTTTAGGGATTATCAATTTTGCCCATGGCGCAATTTTTACCCTCGGCGCCTATTTTACCTACGCTCTAGCGGGGGGAGTTTTCGGTTTTAATGGTTTATTAGCTAATGCCAAATTACCCTTTTCCCTGCCCTTTTTTTTAGCACTTTTCCTAGGCTGTATCCTTTCAGGTTTCACCTCGGTTCTTCTGGAAAGATTGGCCTTTAAACCCCTCCGGGTAAGGGGTTCCGATTCTCTCTTAACTTTGGTTTCCAGCCTGGGGGCAGCCGTGGTGATTGTTAATGTCATTCAATACTTATTCGGGGCAGAAATTTATACTTTTCCCGATGGTATTTATGGCAATCTTCCCCCCGCAATTAATTTCGGTACAGATGATCGCCCCGTGGCAATTCGCACAATTCAGATTATTATTTTTCTGGTTTCAGCAGTTATGGTAGCTTTACTAACTTATTGGGTTAATTTTACCAAAATGGGCAAAGCTTTACAAGCGGTAGCTGAAGATGTCACCACTGCCAGTTTGTTGGGGATCAATCCCGAAAAATTTATCGTGATTACCTTTTTTATTAGTGGTGCCTTGGCAGGTTTAGCAGGAACTTTAGTCGGTTCTAGTGTTAGTATCGCCGGTCCCTATTTCGGCATTGCTTTCGGATTAAAAGGTTTAGGAGTGATCGTTTTAGGGGGATTGGGAAGTATCCCCGGAGCGGTAATCGGTGGTTTATTATTAGGTATTGCCGAAGCTTTTGTTCCCGCAGAATATTCTGGTTATCGAGAGGCGATCGCTTTTGCTATTCTCTTTATTATGTTGTTAGTTCGTCCCCAGGGTTTACTAGGCAGAAAGTTAATTCAAAAAGTCTAATTCGGTTTAATTAGCCGAGAGAAAAACTGTTTTTCCCGACAAAGAAGATTGATAGGCAGCGTAGGCCACTTCTAGGGCATAAAGACTGGCTTGGGGAGTAACATAAAGGGGAATCCGATCGAACAGATAATCTAGTACCATGGCGGTATCTTTGGCAAAAAGACCGCGACGGGTTTCCACTTCTAAAGCTTGGCTACCTTCACTATTAATTAACTGCCCTTTTTCCCCTTCAAAAATTAAGCTGCCCGCCTCACCATGAATAGTGAAAGTTCGCTCATTTTGCCAAAAAACTTCGCCTTTACCGTAGGTAACTTCGGCAATTAAGCCATTTTTAAATAATAACTGCGCCTCACACAAACAGGCCAGAAAATAATCAGATTCTGGGGCATTCCAATAACGACAATGACAGGATACGGACTCCACTTCCCCAAATAAATTAGTAAAGCGATGGATACGAGAAAGGGCAGCAATCAAAGGAAACCCGAATAAATCCCGATGAAATGTCCAGCGCCGGGGTGCTGGTCTGCCGGGGGCGATCGTGGTATAACGGGCTAGGTGGATATTGCCGAGGCTGGCTAAATACTGCTGTTGGGTTTGATGGAGTCCTCCCAACAGTTCAATATGTTCCACGTGCAGTAATTTCTTCTCGGTTTCGGCTAGGGTGATTAATTCTGCTGCCGCTGCCTGGTGGAAAGCCAGGGGATACTCGACGATAACGTGCTTACCGGATTTTAAAGCAGTACGGGCGATCGAGGCATGGGCCTGATTAGCGTTGGCAATGACAATCAGATCGAGCTCGGGATGGCTGGCCAGGCTTACTGCCGAATCTAGGGCAGAAATTTGGTATTTTTGCGAGAAATTAGCGATCGATTCGGGACTATTACCGCTAAAATACAGAAGCTGGGCGCGATCGTCGGCTTGCAAGCTTTCAGCGCGACGTTGAGCGGCGAACCCTGTGCCAACTATACCAATTTTTAAGGGACGATGAGAAGTCATCAGGGGCATTCTGGCGACATTAATTATCGGGAAGTGGGGTGTGGGGTGTGGGGTGTGGGGAGATCGGGGAATTTCAACTAATACCCCAAAACCCTAAAACCCCAACTCTCAACTCCTGAATACTTTCTACAGCAATTCTGCTTTTCCCAGCTTTATCTTAGCAATCAACTCATCTATTATCTCAAAAATAGCGCCCTGAAAGATGTGGGAGGGTGAATTCATATTTTTAATGGGCAACGCCAATTTTTTGCTCCTGTTTAGGCCCTAGACATTCTAAACCGCCATCGGTTGTCGGGGAGCATGACGACTAGGGGAAACCACTACGGGAGTGGGCGACACTGCACAGGTTAATTCTAGAGACTGTTCTAAACTAACCACCCGATTGAGTTCTTGCCATTCAGTGCCAAAAGGAGGCATCGCTAGAGCGCAGGCTTTCCAATGAGCTTCGACGGGAACATCTAGTTGTTGACAAGTGCCACCGCGCCGACCTTGGGTTTGATAGTATCGGCAGTATCGACAGGAAGAAGTAAGAAAGTTTGCGGCTTGCATGGGTTGGCTTTAAAAGGAAGATGATTATAAGGAACTCAAAGGATGACTCTCTTTTGGCTCTGTGTAATATTGTCCTACCCTGTGCCAAGGGTATTTTCCTGACTAGCATAGCTAGGACTGATACGCCATATAGTTTTTAGTGATCCCCAAAAAAAATTTTGTTTTTAGAATCTTTTAATAGTTACTTTGCAAAAAGCAGCACTGTCTCAAAACAGAGGAGTTAAACTCAGTTGTGGCCGAGGTTATCGGCTCTGGTATCGGCGATAACAAAGCGGGGATCAAGCCTTAGCCGAATAGAATTGATGAATACAGGTTCAATTAAGACAGAAAAGATCGGCCAATTGATTCCCGACTCAAAAGCACTCTTTCCACAAGACTATAAAAAAATTTAATCTTTTACCCCGCCCGACTGGGCAAAACAAAAAGCACAACATTGCCAACGCTCAAGCTCTCCGGAGGGACTGGGAGACTGACAACGAGGACAAATCGGCCAAGATCGGGTTCTATGAACTATTTTCTGGCTCCAACTCTCTAAACTGTCCGGTTGCTGGGGATTTTCTGTCGGTTTTTCCGGGGTGACATAACTAGGATGATCTCTCAGGGATTTAGGTGCGATCGCTTCTGGAGGAATTAACTGACTATCTTGCTGCCAACGGGCAGCAGAAAAGCGGATATCGCCCAAGGGAGTCTCTAACTGACTATTAAGCCGTTTTAATAAGCTATAGCGTTGTAAAGACAATTCCTGGGCTAAAGCGGCGCTACTGGTAGCCACCGATAAAACCCCGCGATTGAGGGAAAAAGGCCGGGTTTGCTCCAGCAGACGGGGATTAATAATTTTTGGCCATAATTGCAGCACTTGATCATACTGGCGATATTCTTCCCAACCCACCTGTTGAGTAATAGCCGCCAAAATTTTGTCAAGAGAATGTAAAGACATCTGGAAAATCTAGAGAGTACCACGTTAGACTAGGACGAAAAAACCCCTAAGTAGCTGGTTATAATTAAATCAAAAATGGATTTTAGGTTCGATCCCCCCTTCCCCCCTTGATAAGGGGGGCGCCGATAGGCGGGGGGATCTACCCTTGATAAGGGGGGCGCCGATCCTCCCTTAGTCCCCCCTTGATAAGGGGGGTTTCTGATAATTTTTAACGCCTACCTACTTAACCTTTCAGCATAACCTTTAATAACCCCGCCCTAGTCATCTGCCATGAAATCTGATCGATCCCCATCCTCCCAAGATTTGCCTCTCTCGATCGTCCATCAACCCAGTTCAGCTATCGATCCCGCTCAGGAACCAGAATACCTAGAAGCTGCTGTCATTAACGTCTATCCCCCGGCTAAAGATATCTTTTTTACCCCTTGGGGTATCCGGGCAATGGTGATCTTTTTAATTGCTAATAGTCTCCTCAGTCTCAATCAATGGTTAACCAATACTACCCCCACCCCCGGGAAAGCTGAGAATTCCCTACTGGGGCAGCACAAAAATAACTCCCGCCACCTCGATCGATTGATAGCGATCGCTCGTCCAGTAGAGAAAACGCCTCAAACCAGTCTGATCGCTAATATTCCCGCTGCTCCCGTTAAAACTAGCCCGATAGCTAATATTCCCGCCCCACCCGTGGTTCAGAGTCCCCCCACCGCCATCAATCCGACTAATACCCTCTTACCGCCGAATCCGCCACTGTCCCTCATACCCGCCCATCAATTACCCGTCAGTAAGATCAAGCAATCTTTACCCGTCGCCCCCCCGGACCCCAATACCCCGCCCGTGTCTTCCCTAGTTTCCGCACCACCGCCACCACCGCCCCAAGTCACCCCCGCACCCTCGACCGCGGTCATTAACGAACGAATGTTAGAGGAATTGCGTCAAAGAGAAGAATCACCCGCTAATTTACCCTTTTTTCAACGGGAAAAAGCCCGTCGTCTGGCTAATCAAAACCGACAGGATGCCACGGAGTTAATGAAACAGTTACCGCCAGAATTACAAGCATCCCCTTCTCCCAGCAGTCCGCCACCTTCAGAAACAGCCGATCCCTCCCAGTCCCCCGTCCCTAGTTCTATCATTATTGATAGGAGCGGCACTTCGGTAAACTATTAGGGTTGGTATCGGGAGGACGGCAATGGGTTTGTTTGATCGCATGGGCCAAGCAATTCGCGCCCAAGTCAATAGTCTGATTCAGGAAAATCAAGATCCAGAAAAACTGCTGGAAAAAGCGATCTTGGAGATGGAAGGGGAATTGATCCAAATGCGACAAGCCCTGGCGGCAGCCGTCGCTACCCAGAAACGCACCGAGCGCCAACGACAACAACAGGAAAAAGCCGCCCAAACTTGGCACGAACGCGCCCAATTAGCCCTACATCACGGTAACGAGGAACTCGCCCGTCAAGCTCTCAGCCAATGGCAAACCTATCAAAGTCAGATCGCCCCCCTACAAACCTCCCTGCAACAACAGACGGCTATTATACAAAAGTTAAAGAAAGAACTCTTGACAATTGAACGCAAATATGCTGAGATGAAAGCACAGAAAAGCCTTTATCTGGCCAGATTGCGATCAGCGAGCGCCAGCCAAAAAGCCCAAGAAATTATGGGCAGTTTGAACAGCAGTCAGATGGGGACTATTTTCGAGAAATTAGAAGCAAAAGTCCTAGAAGCCGAATCCCAAGCCGATTTAATCGGGTATAAAGACCCCTTAGAGCGACAATTCCAAGATTTAGAGGGACAAAAACAAATTGAAGCGGAATTACTCAAGTTAAAACAAGAAAACTTGGATGAGTGATGTGGGGAGTGGTAAGTGGGGAGATGGGAGATGGGAGAACACTTCCTGTGGGTTGCGGGCAAGATGGGGAAATATCAACTAAAACCCCAAAACCCCAAAACCCTAATACCCTAATACCCTAAATGCCCCAAACCCTATCGCCTATCCTAGCTCCCGTGGTTTATATTAAAGAATAAGCCGTTAGGCAAGATAGGAAATTTTAAGAACAGTTAACTGATTTAGTACACACCGAGAGGAACAAGAGCGTCATGGGTTTATTCGATCGCCTTAGCCGAGTTGTCCGAGCTAACCTCAATGATATGGTGAGCAAGGCTGAAGATCCAGAAAAAATGCTGGAGCAAGCTGTCAGTGATATGCAAGAGGATCTAGTACAGGTACGTCAAGCGGTCGCAAGAGCGATCGCTGAACAACGACAAACAGAACAAAAATACAGCAAAGACCAGTCAGAAGCGGTTAAATGGGAACAAAGAGCCAAATTAGCCCTTTCTAAAGGGGATGAAAACCTCGCCCGGGAAGCTCTTAAACGCAAGAAAGATTTCACGGAAACCGCCGCCATTCTCAAAAATCAACTGGATCAGCAAACGGTACAGGTAGAAAGTCTGAGAAAAAACTTGATTGCGCTCGAAAGTAAGATTTCTGAGGCAAAAACTAAGAAAAATATGTTAGTAGCTCGCTCCAGAGCCGCAAAAGCCAACGAAGAAATCCAAAAAACCCTCGGCAGTATCGATACCAGTAGTTCCATGTCCGCTTTTGAGCGCATGGAAGAAAAAGTTATGCAGATAGAAGCCCGTAGTCAAGCGATCGGTGAAATCACTGGTAGCGACATGGAACGTCAATTCGCTGCACTAGAATCGGGCAGCGATGTGGATGATGAATTAGCACTGCTAAAAGCACAAATGTCCGGGGGAGCATTACCCGGTACAGCTTCTAGTCAACCCAGTTTACCCCAAGCAACCACCGTCAGGGATTCGGCAGTGGATGCGGAATTAGAGGAATTGCGATCGAAGTTAAAAGAACTGTAAAACTTTGAGAGCGTCGAGACGTATCATCTATGGTACGTCTCTATTCCGTTAATCCTTCAGCGTGTTTAACCGAGCGTAGTTGGTTAAGAAACTGCTCTATTTCTTGAGTTTTATCGATCTTGGGCGGTAAATTAAAGCCATATTCAAGAGGAGCATCAATAACAAGAATTTTTTGATTATTGATGTTACTTTCGTCAATCAACCATAAAGCATGGGTTTGATAAGCTGGAATCACTAATAATCTGACTATGATATTTTCTTCGGGGATATTTTCATCAATCCAGCTAATAGCTTGATCGAATTTTTCTGCTAATTCCGATTGAAAAATTCCATCCACAGACCAATCTGTAGGTTCACTGCCAAGGCTACTAGAGCGAGCGTAGGCGATCGGGGTATTATCTGATTTTACTTGCAGATGCCATTGCCCTGATGGATGAGCTAAACGGGTTAAATCGTTGGTTGGTTCAACCACTGCATTTGCAGGTAGATTCCAGACATCTACACTTTCATGCAAAGCAGGGGAAACTGCACCGAGAGACTCAGTTATTCTAGACAAGCTAAAACCTACTTTTCTTTGTAACTGAGTTAAAACGTCATCGGGTAAGGTTTTAAAATGTGCCATTTTAGTTTATCTCCTAATATTAATCCATGTCCATCGCCATTGACCTTCGCCATAGGCAGTTTTAACTCGATCGTAGGGAATAATTATTTCACCTCGCCAAGGATCATAAATGATGACCTGGGGAACTGAATCAATTATATCCCAACCGACTGCTAAAACTGCATGACCCCCTCCTCCATTCCATTTAAAACCGATTTCTACTGCACGTTGATTATCAAGTTCAGTTTGTAAGGTGGTAAATTCAATCAAACCATTAATATAAATTGGATTAAAACTATACCTTACCCACATAGGAGCAATATTAAGAATTGGCAAGGGTTTATTGCATAATGAACTATTGGGTGAACTGCAACAACCTGTTAATTCAAAAGCAACATTGGCAAGGTTACATTGCTGCGTTGTGATGTCATCATTTTGTTGAAAAACCATCCGCATTGAAGCAGCTCAACACTATTGGGTTTGTTCTTGTTTAATCCAAGATATTTTGTTAACTCTAGTTGCTTGCCCTAGGATATCATCTGCTAAAGTAATTAGTTTTCCTTCATGAACTCTTAAAGGCATTAATTTTTTTCCTTTTACCTTGTTCCAAGGCTCAGCCTTGGAATATGTGTGGAAACGAGGTCTATACTGATAGAATATCCGCAAAATAGCCCTAAAAGTCTTGCCCGATAAGCATTTCACGATTCCATAAGCAAAAATTATCACACAAAGTCGAGAAGAGCCGGCTCTGCCTTACTTCAATGTATTATCCTTCAAGTAGAACCTGAAATCAAGCGTTCCCAGATTCTATCTGGGAACGAGACGACAAAAATCATGGTGTTTTTTTAATCAAGTCGCATTTTAGTTTTAATATCTTAGATCATTCGCACCTCCATCAACTCCTCTCATGTTTGGTATTTTTTCGTTGCTATTCTCGTTATTACTTGAATTGCCACCTTGATTACTTAAATCGTCATTGCCACTGCTGCCAGTATATTGGTCATTGCCACTGCTGCCAGTATATTGGTCATTGCCACCGCCACCAGGATATTGGTTATTGCCGCGAGACTCATCATCTGTACAACCAGTAGTATTAGCTTCTAAAGGACTACACTGACTAATAAAAAGTATGGACGGATAGTTTTGTTGAGAGGAAGTGATTTGAGCCTCTGCTGTGCCAGCGATAGACAAACTGATGAATGTAATAGCAGGCGCTAATTTGAAAATCAATTTCATAATTGTTCTCTCCAATTATCTTAACCTGGATATGTGATTTAATCTAGATGTTTGAATTTAATTATAATTAATAACTCTAAGTTCTTTCAAGACGGCAAAAAACGGATATTGTCGGAAGTTTTATTAAGTCTCTTTACAAAAGTCGGATAATGACGGATAATAACGGTAATCTAGCTGAAAGCGTACTAGTAATTAACATGGATAATCAAGAGATTTTTAAACTTATTGATGAGGTAGTTTTTAGGCAAACAGGAAAACACTTAGACACTTTACAATTGGGTATTTTAAAAAGCGTTTTTAATGGTTATAAATATGCTCAAATCGCCCAAGATTATAAATGCAGTGAAGGTCATGCTAGAGATAAAGCCTATGAACTTTGGCACATTCTCTCAGAAGCATTAGGCGAAGATTTAAACAAATCAAATGTTCGATCGGCAATTGAAAGATTAATAATTACTAATAGTAGCAATAACTTGGTTAATTCTGGACGAATTGACAAACTTAACTTTTGTCACAACTCTCCTCAATCTCCTGAAAACTTAGCGATGGATAATTCTGATATAATTGAAACCGAAAACTTGATGATTGAAGAAAAATTCAAAGAAGCAAAACTAGAAACCGTTCCCAGACTGGTGCAAGTAGGGCTAACTGCCGAACAAATTGCTCAAGTCCTCGATTTACCTTTGTCATTAATTTTAGAAACTTTAAGGTAATTTCTTAATGGATAGTACAATAGTTTTTTGTCAAAACCTCAGAAAGAATCGAGGCAATTTATTAGTTTATAATCTCGGTCAGGGAGAATTGAGAAATAGCTTACAGCCTTTCTCATCAAGATGAAGTATAACCTAATCTGGTATCTACGACCGAAGATCGGCTAATGTTAACCGTTCTGGGTAACGCCAGAACGAAAAATTTGTACCTCATTACTAGGGAAAAATCCTTAGCAATGCCGCTCAAAACCCTTTAATTCTGAAGATAATCCTAAGATTTACCCCGAAAAAGAGCCAGAAAGGTGAGGATAGCTAGGATGGAAGTGAAAAGCAATTTTGACTCGAAATTATCCCAAGGGATCGATCGCATTTAACGAAACCCTTACCCTAACAGCATAGGACAAGAGAAGGACTTATTAAGGAGAAACCCAGCCATGAAAATCGGCATAATCAAAGAAAGTGACCAAGGCGAGGCGCGGGTGGCGCTAGTGCCAGATACCGTCGCCCGTTTAGTCAAGGCGGGATTTGAGGTAATTGTCCAAAATACGGCGGGAATTAGCGCTAACTTTGCCGATAGTGCCTATAGTGCCGTGGGAGCCGCCCTGAGCGAAAACAGCGAATATATCTATGAAACTGCCGATATTATTCTCAAAGTCGCCCCTCCTAGCGATAGCGAGATCGATCGCCTGAAAAGTGGAGGTATCCTCATCGGCTTTCTCGATCCCCTGCGTCAGCCCCGGCGCATTGCCAAATTAGCCGAGCGCGGGATCACAGCTTTGAGCATGGAATTAATTCCCCGCAGTAGTCGCGCCCAGAGCATGGATGCCCTCTCCTCTCAGGCTAACCTCGCCGGTTACAAAGCAGTACTCCTCGCCGCTGTTGGGCTGCCGAAAATGTTCCCGATGATGACTACCGCCGCCGGTACGATCGCCCCAGCCAAAGTGCTGGTATTGGGGGCAGGAGTTGCCGGATTGCAAGCTTGCGCTACCGCCCGCCGTTTGGGGGCAGTGGTGGAGGCTTTTGATATTCGTCCCCAAGTCAAAGAAGAAGTGCAGAGTGTCGGGGCGAAATTTATTGAAATGCCCCTAGAAGAAGATACCGTCGCCGATAACGGTTACGCCAAAGAGGTTTCTCTTAGCACACAGGAGCGCATTTGTCAAGCCCTAACGGAACCAATTAAGCGAGCCGATGTGGTGATTACCACCGCCCAAGTACCGGGGAAACAGGCCCCGCTGCTAGTCACCAAAGAAATGATCGCCACCATGAAACCGGGGTCGGTAATCGTTGATTTAGCGGCGGAACAGGGCGGAAATTGCGCCTACACCCAACCGGGACGAGAAATCATCGTTAATGGGGTCAAAATCGTCGGAGCCGTTAATCTTCCTGCCACAGTGGCCACCAATGCCAGCCAGATGTACGCCAAAAACCTGCAAATGCTGCTACAGCTTTTAGTCAGCAAAGAGGGCAGTTTAAACCTCGATTTTGCCGATGACATCATTGATAGTGCCTGTGTCACCCACGCTGGCGAAATCCGCAACCAACGCATTAAATCCGCCCTCAGTGAACAGTTATCCGCTTTTTAGCTATCAGGAGTCAGGAGTCAGGAGTCAGGAGTTAGGAGTTAGGAGTCAGGAGTCAGAAGGCAGCTTTGTTCTCCCCACTTCATAATTCATAATTCCCGCTTCCCCTATCCCCCATCCCCCATCCCCCATCCCCCATCCCCCATAAATGCCAAAAATACAGATTAAACCCCCAAAATTCGCACATCTTGCCGCCATGGTAGCACTTGATCGCACCAGTCTCGGCGGTATTTGGACCCTATCCGGTTATGAACGGGAATTAAACAGCCCCAACAGTGAATTATTAATTCTCTCCCTACCCAGCAATCCAGAAACAATCATCGGATTGGCTTGTTTTTGGGCAATTCTCGAAGAAGCGCATATTACCCTTCTGGCAATTTATCCCGACTATCAAAGACAAGGATTAGGAAAACTACTTCTCTACAAACTGCTTGAAAAGGCTGTACAAAGACAACTGGAAAGGGCTACCCTAGAGGTGGCAGTATCGAACCAGTCAGCGATCGCACTCTACGAGCATTTTGGCTTCCGCGTCGCTGGAGAGCGTAAAAATTATTATTCGCAAACTGGCGAATCGGCCCTAATTTGCTGGCGCAACGATCTACAAACGGCCGCTTTTCAGGAACAATTAAACAAGTGGCGACAAGATATCCTCTCCAGACTGGCGCGGGGAGAGTGGCAATTAGAGGAAGAAACCAGAGCCAAAATAGATACCATGGGGATGTCATGATTACTTACAAGCTTAAATCAGGTCGAGGTTAGGGAAAAATGAGGATTTTAGTGTTAGCGTGGGAATTTCCACCGCGATTAGTGGGCGGTATCGCCCGTCATGTCGCTGAACTCTATCCCGAAATCGTCAAACTCGGTCATGAAGTCCATTTAATCACGATCGAATTCGGTCAGGCCCCCAGTTACGAACTGGTAGAAGGTATTCACATCCACCGCGTCCCCGTACCCCCCGGCAATGACTTTTTCCATTGGGTGGTCAACATGAATAACAGCATGGGACAACAAGGCGGCAAAATAATCGCCGAATACGGAAAATTTGACCTTGTTCACGCCCACGATTGGTTAGTAGGGGATGCAGCCATCGCCTTGAAACATCTCTTTAAAATACCCCTGATTGCCACGATTCACGCCACGGAATACGGACGTTATAACGGACTGCACACCGACACCCAACGCTATATCGCCAGCAAAGAGGGAACCCTCGTCTATAATGCTTGGCGCGTCATCGTCTGTACCGGCTATATGCGTCATGAAGTCCATCGAGCTTTGGGCGCACCCTGGGATAAGATCGATGTGGTTTATAACGGTATTCGGGCCGAGAAAAAGCAAAGAGACCTTAACTTTGATTACCGAGCTTTTCGTCGTCAATATGCCGAAGATCACGAAAAAATCGTCTATTACGTCGGGCGCATGACCTTTGAAAAGGGGGTTTCGGTGTTACTCAACGCTGCCCCAAAAGTCCTCGCTCAGACCGAGGCTAAAACTAAATTTGTTATTATCGGTGGCGGCAATACCGATAAACTCAAACAACAGGCCTGGCATCTCGGTATCTGGCATCATTGTTATTTTACGGGCTTTATGTCCGATGAAAACCTCGATCGCTTCCAAACCGTGGCCGATTGTGCCGTTTTTCCCAGTCTTTACGAACCTTTTGGCATCGTCGCCCTGGAAAGTTTCGCCGCTAGGGTTCCCGTGGTAGTTTCCGATACCTGCGGTTTTCCCGAAGTTGTCCGTCATGGTCAAACGGGAATTGTCACCCGGGCCAATAATCCCGATTCCCTCGCTTGGGGCATTTTGGAGGTTTTAAATCATCCCGAATACGCCCACGAATTAGTTAATAACGCCTACGAAGACCTAGAAAAACGCTTTCATTGGGCGAATTTAGCCCGTCAAACCGAGACAGTATATGGTTTGGTCGTCCAAGAACGACAACTGGTGGAATGGCGTTAATCAGGGAGCGGTTTTTTAGCCGTCAGCCGTCAGTATTGGGGGTCAGTTTATGTCTTAAAATAACAAAGGCACAACTTAACTTCTCCAAATATGACTATGAAAGCAGCTGAAATTATGACCACGGAGGTGGCCAAGATTAAAGGTTCTGAAACCGTTGCCAAAGCGGTACAATTAATGAGAGAAAAGAACATTAGAACTCTCATTGTTGATCGCCGTCACGATGAAGATGCCTACGGAATCATCACTGAAACCGATATTGTCTATAAAGTCGTCGCTTTCGGTCAAGATCCGCAAAAAGTGCGCGTCTATGAAGTGATGAGCAAACCCTGCATCGTGATTAATCCCGACCTCGGGGTTGAATATGTGGCCCGCTTATTTGCTAATACCGGTATTCGTTTCGCACCGGTAATTAAAGGCGGTTTGCTCGGTGTTATCTCTGTTAGTGACATCCTCCATAAAGGTAACGCTGTCGAAAAGCCCCGCAGTCTTGATTTAGAAGCGGAGATTATCAAAGCTAGAGATATTGCCCGGGCAGTCTGTGCGGAAAAAGGGGGAAATTCTCCCGATTGTGCCGCAGCTTGGGATGTTGTTGAGGAATTACAGGCAGAATTGGCACACCAACGCGCTAAAAAACCAGAAAAAACCTATTTTGAGGAATACTGTCAAGAAAATCCCGATGCTTTTGAAGCGCGTATTTATGACACCTAATCTTCATGGTTTTTGGGTATTCTCCGATACCTCAAACTTTTTAATCCGGCAAAAGTAGTGTATAAAGGTTTTATTTGCTAATAATCGAGGAAAAACTATGGCTGATCTATTTGTCATCGCCTATGAGGACGAATTTAAAGCAGAAGAAGTTCGTTTAACTTTGGCTAAACTGCAACAGGAACATCTCATCGAATTAGAAGATGCTGCTGTAGTGGTTAAAAACAAAGATGGCCAGATTAAACTCAAGCAAGCAGTCAATTTAACGGCAGCAGGAGCGGCAAGTGGCAGTTTCTGGGGATTATTAATCGGAATGCTCTTTTTATCCCCTTTATTAGGGGCTGTCCTCGGTGCTGCTGGTGGCGCTTTGGGAGGTGCTTTAAGTGATATCGGTGTGGATGACAATTTTATGCGGGAATTGGGAGAAACCCTGCAGCCCAGTACCTCTGCTCTCTTTGTTCTCGTCCAAAAAGTTACCCCCGATAAGGTCCTCGATGAAGTGGCCCCCTACGGAGGTAAAGTGTTACGCACTTCTTTGACCAAAACCGACGAAGCTGAATTACAGAAAGTTCTCGACCAAAGAGGTGTTAAACCCGAAATCGTTTAGCATATGGGTCCATAAAAGCCAGAAAAAGGGAATATATTTCCCTTTTTACTTTTTGATCAAGAATGGGTTTAGCATGACAACCACAGCAGCTATAATACCAAATTTCTAAATCCATGACAGACATCCACGCTCGAATGCTTGCCAAACCTTCATTCGTTGTGACGCAAATAAAGAAAAATGGTATAAAATAAGAAACAATCAATAATTATTAATGAACTTTAAGCTACGATCGAGAATAAAAGTGCTTCAATGTCGTAGTATTTATTCGTTAATCCCATTGATTGCATTCCTAGTCTTTCGGTGACACGAATTGAGCGATAATTATCGGGATTAACCACCGCGTAGATAATCGGCAATTGTAAGGTGATTAAGCCGTATTCTAGAATAACTTTAGCCGCTTCGGTTATATATCCTTGTCCCCAAGAATCGCGCCGTAAATGCCAACCAATTTCAATATCTGGGGTAGGATAACCGTAGTTATCGGGTAAATTCTGTAAAATTATCGAACCGATAATCTGATTATTTTTTCGATCGATCATTGCCCACCAATCGCTGCCATTACCCTGATTACGAATAGTTGGTAATCTTTCGGAAAAATGGGCATTTAAACTCTCAATATCCGTGGCTAACTGACGAATTCTAGGTAAAAAATAAGTGACTTCGGAATTTTGATAGATCTGAAAAAAAGACTCTTTGTCTGCGGGGAGTTGCCAAGGACGGAGAATTAGGCGCTCGCTTTTCATTGTTTGACTGAGCAAATTATAGCAATTCTCTTGCTGAGATTAGGGATTATTGTTGATAAAAAAACTTCTAAATCCCACAGCTAGTAAGGAACCACTTAAGACAGTTATCAATGTCCAAATTTGATTATTTTGGGTTCCTTCGACTTTCTCTAAGCGTTTATTCATGTCATCAAATTTACTATCAAGAGTTTTAATATCACCTTTAACTTCCGTGAGTTCAATCTTTAAATCGGTAGTATCTTTTTGAATAGTTTTGACATCAGCTTTCATTTCCGCTTGTCCATTCTCAATCACCTTCAATCGATTGTCCACCTCAATCAGTCGAGTTTCCACGGTAGTGAGTCGATTGTCCACCTCAATGAGTCGAGTTTCCATGGTAGTGAGTCGATTGTCCATGGTAGTGAGTCGATTGTCCATGGTAGTGAGTCGATTGTCCATGGTAGTGAGTCGATTGTCGATTTCGTTGAATCGATGTTCGATTATCTTCTGTCCATTGAGGATTAAATCTTCTAGTCTTTTTAAATCATTATCCGTAGTAGTGGTGGTGGTCATTAATTAAACTCCTATAATTTCCCTTGGCTCTTATCTTTATCATTATATCAAATCCGTTTTTAATCGTGTGATTAACTCCCAAGTTATGGATTGTTTTTTCCCACTTCCCACTTCCCCCTATACCTTTTAAACAGGATTTATTATTAGTTATAAGTAGTCGTACATAAAATCTGTTGTCTATCTTAAGAAATGTAAATTGCCGCAATTCTTACTGACTCCTGAATCCTGAATCCTGAATCCTTACCCCACAGTTAACTTTACTTTTGTCCAACTACTTAGCTTTGCTGCTTGAGCAAATATGTTCACCGAGAATCACTCCCGTTAGAGTGAGATAAGATTAACTCTTATTCCTCACCCTAACTACTAGGAAAAACCAGCAATTAAATTAGGCATCTTGCCGCAATTTATCCAAAACCGATCGATCTTCTAGAGTAGAAGTATCACCGGAAATCTCTTGACCTGATGCTAAAGTTCGCAAGAGACGACGCATAATTTTACCCGATCGCGTTTTTGGCAGCACATCGGTAAAACGGATTTCTCCCGGTCGAGCAATAATGCCAATTTCCTTGACAACGTGATCCTTTAATGCTTGCGCTAACTCCTGACTCGCTTCATAATGTCCCTCGAGAGTCACAAAAGCATAGACCTCTTCCCCCTTAATTTCATCCGGTCGTCCCACCACAGCCGCCTCTGCTACTGCGGGATGAGATACTAAAGCTGATTCGATCTCCATTGTCCCTAAACGGTGGCCAGAAACGCTAATCACGTCATCAACGCGCCCCATTACCCAGAAATAACCGTCCTCGTCCTGACGACTACCATCCCCAGCAAAATAGAGATATTGGCCATCTTTGGGGGCGATCTGTTCCCAGTAGGTATTACGGAAGCGATCAGGATTTTTATAGACTGTTCGCATCATACCGGGCCAGGGATGTTTGACCACCAGATAACCCCCCTCATTCGCTTGGGTGGGATTGCCCTCTAGGTCCACCACTGCGGCGATAATACCTGGAAAAGGGAGGGTTGCTGACCCCGGTTTGGTGGCAATTGCCCCGGGTAAGGGAGTAATCATAATTCCCCCGGTTTCCGTTTGCCACCAAGTATCGACAATCGGACATTTTTCCTTACCGATAACCCGGTGATACCACATCCACGCTTCTGGGTTAATCGGTTCTCCCACGGTTCCCAGTAAGCGCAAAGAGGATAAATCCCGGCTATTGGGGATATCTTCACCCATTTTGATAAAAGCGCGGATAGCAGTGGGGGCAGTATAAAAGATATTAACGCGATATTTCTCAATTACATCCCAAAAACAGCCTAAATTAGAGGGACGGGGAACCCCTTCATACATTACCGTGGTTGCACCATTGGAGAGAGGTCCGTAAACGATATAACTATGGCCAGTAATCCAACCCACATCGGCAGTACACCAGTAAACATCGGTGTCTTTCAGGTCAAAAATCCATTTGCTGGTGATATGGGTGTAGAGATTATAACCGCCGGTGGTGTGGACGACTCCTTTCGGTTTGCCGGTGGAACCACTGGTGTAGAGGATAAATAACATATCTTCGCTATCCATCGGTTCGGCCGGACAGTTAGCAGATACCTGTTTTTGTAGATCATGCCACCAGTAATCGCGATCGGCAACCATATTGATGGGTTCCTTGCTGCGCTGGACAACGAGAACTTTTTCCACACTGGGGGCGCTATTATCGGCTAGGGCCAGATCCACCTGTTCCTTGAGAGCAACGACTTTATCCTTGCGGAAACCACCATCGGCAGTGATTACCACCTTAGCGGTCGCATCATTAAGACGCTCGCGCAAAGCATCGGCACTAAATCCCCCAAAAACGACACTGTGGGGCGCACCAATTCTGGCACAGGCTAACATGGCGATGGCTGCTTCGGGAATCATCGGCATATAAATTCCGACCACATCGCCTTTTTTTACGCCTAATTCCTTTAAAGCGTTGGCAAATTGACAGACTTCTCGGTGTAGCTGTTCGTAGGTAATGGTGCGACTGTCTCCCGGTTCTCCTTCCCAGATGATGGCGGCTTTATTACGTCTCCAGGTGGTGAGATGTCTGTCAATACAGTTGTAACAAATATTAATCTTGCCGTTGACGAACCATTTAGCAAAGGGGGGCTGCCAGTCAAGAACCTCTGACCATTTTTCAAACCAATGTAGTTCTTTTTCGGCTAATTGGGCCCAAAAAGCCGGGGGATCGGCCTTGGCTTTGGCGTAGAGTTGCTGGTATTCTTCAAAGCTTTTAATGGTGGCATTCTGAGCAAATTCGGCACTGGGAGGAAACAGCCGATTTTCCTGTAGGATCGATTCGATCGCTATTTCTGTCATACTGGCAAACGAAATAAATTATCTTGCGATCCAGATTACCTTTTTCGGTTCCCCCCGTAACCTTGGCAAGCAATTCTTTAAGGCTATTTTAGGATTACTCGATCCCCAACTAGCGATCGCAATTTTGCCCAAGTGTTACAGAGTTTAAAGTTATGTCACCGATCGAGCGATGAACAGATCGCTGTAAGGTAAACTAACCGATAAACCCGAAATTTAACATGGAGAACACTCGGTAAGGAGTCATAATTCAATGTCTCATAGCGTTAAAATTTACGATACCTGTATCGGTTGCACCCAATGCGTTCGGGCTTGTCCCCTCGACGTGCTGGAAATGGTTCCCTGGGATGGCTGTAAAGCTGCCCAGATTGCCTCCTCCCCCCGCACTGAAGACTGTGTTGGTTGCAAACGTTGCGAAACCGCTTGTCCGACGGATTTCTTAAGCATTCGGGTTTATCTCGGAGCAGAAACCACCCGCAGCATGGGTCTAGCCTACTAGGCCTGGCAATCATTCTGTGTTTAACATTTGGCGAAAACTAATCTTGTTAAGAGGACTAACCAGTCCTCTTTTTTCGTTATACTCCCGTCGCTAGTTCAGATTTTAGTTAGGTAATTCTCCAAAAAGTTGACGATATTTTTGCAGTTTTGCCTCCATTTCTAATAACTGCTGATTAGCCTGTTCTGCACGTTTTCGTTCATTTTCAGCCCGTTGTCGTTCATTTTCTGCGCGTTGGCGTTCATTTTCAGCCCGTTGCTTTTCCTGTTCCAGTAGTTGATTAATTTCGCTGTAGGACAAGAATTGAGTACCATCAGGACGATAAATTTTTAACTCGTCGGTTAAGTCAAAACGAATGCCTAAACGGGGACTCACCCAATTATTAACCTCACTAACACTGTCTAAACTGTCACCAATTCGCTGCCAAGCTTCTAGACTATTATCATCGGGATCATAGACGTAGTATTCTTGGACTCCATAGCGATCATAAAATAGCAATTTTTTGGCCATTTCGATGGAGGTATTACTGGGAGAAAGAATTTCAAAGACGACTTGAGGAGCAAGATTATCTTCTTGCCATTGTTTATAGGAACCTCGATCGCCTTTCGGTCTGCCAAATACTACCATCGTATCAGGAGCGGCGGCAATTTTGGGCTGGCCTTCCACGGGATACCACAACAGATCCCCCGCTACAAATACCTGGGGATCATCGATATATAACCAGTCGAGATTCTGCTTAATCGTTACTATCCAGTGAAATTGTTTAGTATTATCTGCCATCGGTTTACCGTCGCTCTCAGGATAGATAATCTCGGTTTTGTTAACTTGACTAACCATGGGGAATACCTGCCGAAATCATTGGTCTATTTTCATTATATAATAACTTTAAACTAAGTAAGGAAAAGACCGATCTTGATTTTAGAACTACAGCAAGTAAATTTAGCTATCCGACGGGGCAGTACTTATCTGTTAGAAGATATTACTTTTAGCATCAAACAAGGAGAAAAGTTAGCTATTGTCGGAGCATCTGGGGCAGGAAAAACGACTCTTTTGCGCTTGTTAAATCGTTTGCAAGAACCCAGCACGGGAAATATTTATTTTCAAGGTAAATCAATTAAGGAAATACCAGTTATTTCCCTGCGACAACAGATAGTTTTATTGCTCCAAGAGTCAAAGTTATTAGGGATGAATGTTCGAGATGCTCTCGCTTATCCTCTACAATTAAAAAAACTTAACCCTGCGGAAATTAATCAGAGAATTGACCGTTGGACATCTCTATTAAAAATTCCCGAACAGTGGTTTGAACGCGGGGAGTTAGAATTATCTTTAGGACAAAGACAATTAGTGGCAATTACCAGAGCTTTGCTGTTAGAACCGAGCATACTGTTATTAGATGAACCCACTTCTGCCCTAGATACAGGCACGGCTAGCAGGTTATTAGAAGTATTAAATCATCAAAGTTCAATGACGATAATTATGGTCAATCATCAACTGGATTTTTTAGAAGAATTTGCCGAGAGAGTCATTTATCTGGAAGCGGGAAAAATTAAATCAGATTGCCTCGCCAATCAATTAGATTGGTTAGGGCTAAAAACTCAGTTAATTGACTTAGAAAAATCTCGACAAAGTGACCACTGGTAAGATTAACTTAAAATTGGTGCGCCCTCCTGAAAAACTAATAATTCTCCTGCATTAATCGGTGTCCAAACTTCATTATCAGTTAAGGGTGTAGTGGCAATAATTGCTACTTGATCGCTCGGACGAGATAAAGCTTGAAAATCAACGCTAACATCTTCATCGATTAAATGAGCGGCGGCAAAAGGATACTGACGGATTATATAGCTTAATTTTGTTGAACAATGGGCAAAAAAATGTTCACCATCGGATAAAAGATAATTAAAAATTCCTTGACAAGCGATAGAGTTTGTGATAGTTTTTAGGACTTGATAAAGTTGTTCTAGGGAAGGTTTGCCCTGGGGAAAAGTCTCTCGCAGGGTATTAAGAATTAAACAGAAAGCTTTTTCCGAATCTGTGTCTCCAACCGGTTGATAAAAATCCCCCGCAGGAGGTGAGAAATTTTCTAAATGACCATTATGGGCAAAAACCCAATATCTTCCCCACAATTCCCGCCGAAAAGGATGACAGTTTTCTAGTTTAATTTCTCCTTGGGTGGCTTTGCGAATATGGGCGATAACATTGGTAGAATGGATGGGATAGTTTTTAATTAATGCCGCAATCGGAGAAGCGATCGAGGGTTTAACATCAATAAAAGTTCGACATCCTAAACCCTCAAAAAAAGCAATTCCCCAACCGTCTCGATGTTCGTCGGTTTTCCCCCCCCGCGCACAAAATCCCTCGAAGGAAAAACAGATATCCGTGGGGACATTACAATTCATGCCTAGAAGTTGACACATAGTTGCTTGAGTTTGAATATCAGATGTTGGCAAAATTACTTACTGCCAGTAGCCGTGACAGAAGACAGGAGAATTTTTTCCAGCTGCCTCTTGCCTATCCTAGCTAAGAAATTAATCTGGCACTACTGCCAATTAGGGTTTACTGAAAAAGTTTCTTGGTGGGTGTGGGGTTTTACCGATTTTCAGAAGGTTTTTAGATTTATTCAGTAAACCCTAATTAAATCAACCTCTGAAAGACAAAAAAGGCAAAAAATCAGAGTTATATCAATAAAATAACTTTTTTTTGACCTATAAGCCCATTTTTATCCTGTGATTGTCTCTGTATCTCGTCTCTTCTCACTTTAACCCCTAACCCCGAATCAGGCGACAGAGATTAACTTTTTGGCCTGCTTATTGGATAAAATAGAAGACTGGGCTATGTAATCCAATCTGTATCCTTAAGGCTATGACAATTATTTCTCGATCGATCCCCCAATCACCCACTAAATCCTCGTCTATCGGCGGCTGGCGCGGTTTGATCGAAGAATATCGCCAATTTCTGCCCGTAAGCAGCAAAACCCCTGTAATTACCCTCCTAGAAGGCAATACACCCCTGATCCCCGCCCCCTATCTCTCAGCACAAATCGGGCGCGATGTCAAGGTTTTTGTCAAATATGATGGTTTAAATCCCACCGGCAGCTTTAAAGACCGGGGCATGACCATGGCCATCTCGAAAGCTAAAGAAGAAGGGGCAAAAGCGGTGATTTGTGCCAGTACCGGCAACACCTCGGCGGCGGCGGCAGCCTATGCAAGAAGGGCCGGGATGCGGGCCTTTGTGATTATCCCCGACGGTTATGTGGCCTTAGGAAAGTTAGCCCAAGCTTTATTGTACGGAGCCGAAGTCATCGCTATTAATGGCAACTTTGATGATGCCCTCAAGATTGTCCGCCAACTATCAGAAAATTATCCCGTAACTTTAGTCAATTCCGTCAATCCCTACCGTTTAGAGGGTCAAAAAACCGCCGCTTTCGAGATTGTCGATGTCTTGGGTAATGCCCCCGACTGGTTATGTATTCCCGTGGGTAACGCGGGCAATATTAGCGCCTATTGGATGGGATTCTGTCAGTATCACCAGATAGGTAAATGTGACCGACTGCCGAAGATGATGGGTTTTCAGGCCGCCGGGGCTGCCCCTTTTATCTCCAAACAACCGGTTGACCATCCCGAAACCCTAGCCACGGCTATCCGTATCGGCAACCCTGCTAACTGGGAAAAAGCCTGGGCCGCTAGTCACGCTAGTCAGGGGCAATTTCACGCGGTCAGCGATGAGGAAATATTGGCAGCCTATCGGATTTTAGGGGGCCAAGAGGGGGTTTTCTGTGAACCGGCCAGCGCCGCTTCTGTGGCAGGATTATTAAAAGTGCATCAACAGGTTCCCGATGGGGCCACCGTAGTGTGTGTTTTAACGGGAAATGGACTAAAAGACCCAGATTCGGCGGTAAAACACAGCAATAACCAACTAAAATCTGGGATTGCGCCCGAATTAACGCAAGTGGCTCAAATTATGGGCTTTTAAGCTAACGTTAATTCGGGTTAAGCAGCGCTTCTATAAAACTCCCTTAGAACTGGGAATTATACCGGCGCGACGGGGATCGATCGCTATGGCCATACTCATCGCCCGGGCAAAAGCCTTAAAAGTAGCCTCAATAAGATGATGGGAATTAATCCCGTCTAATTGGCGAATATGTAGGGTCATTTGACTGTGATTGACCAAAGCAACGAAAAATTCCCGCACTAGCTGAGTATCGTAGGTTCCCACTCTTTGGGTGGGAATTTCTAGACCATAACTGAGGTGGGGACGACCGGAAAAATCGAGGGCAACCTGCACTAAAGCTTCATCGAGAGGGGCGACAAAATGCCCGAAACGGACGATGCCTTTTTTGTCCCCCAAAGCTTGCAGTAAAGCTTGTCCGAGGGTGATTCCCACGTCTTCATTGGTGTGATGGTCATCAATTTCTAGATCTCCAGTGGCACGCACATCGAGATCGATCGCAGCGTGGGAGGCGATTTGCTGCAACATATGATCAAGAAAGGGAATTCCTGTCTGGGCGCGACAATTGCCGCTACCATCAAGATCGATCGTCACCTCTACATCGGTTTCTTTGGTAGTACGACTAACCGAGGCGCGACGGCAAGGTGAGACAAAAGAATCGGGGATTTGGGAAGTGGAAATCATTTGCAGCAGTTATCTTAATGGTGAGATACGAAGTTTTCCTTTTCAGGAGACAGGAGATAGGAGACAGGAGATAGAAGACAAGAAACAACTATCCTACCCATAAAACCTAAGATTATGTCAAATTTATCTTAGCTTTTAGATATTTTGACCCGATAGCAGCTCGATAACTTACTTGTGCGGGGGGTATAGTGAACTTAAAACTCACATCTGATAACTGATTACTGATTACTGATAACTGAAAAGGCCTAACTTTCTGGTTCAACTTTAGCTTCCGCCGGCGGACCCGGGGGCAAAGCTTCCTCGCCCAGGGGTTGAGGATTTTGGCTAGTGGGGGGACTAGCGGGGGAAACCTCCGGCTGATTGAGAGCGGGGGTTTGGGGAGGAGTTTCCGTGGCTTTTTCTTCGATTATCGCTTCTTTGGGCGGTTCTTGCTGGGTTGTGGCCGGATTTGGTCCGGTGGTTGCGGGTGGCTTGACGTTATCCGGTTGGGGACTAACGGCGGGCTGCGGCGGTTGATTAGGACGAAGCGGGGTTTCAATTGCCGGCGTTACGGGGGGAGAGTTACGGGTATTGAGGTTACTACCCTCTGGTGGCGGAGGATTAGCGATCGCACCTCGGCACACTTCCGGGTTAGGGGCAAAACTGACTCGCACCTGATAGATTCTCGACTCACCAGTGGGATTATTAAAGCGAGTTAAGCGTACTTCCCTAGCCGCCTGTTGATTGAAAATCGGGAAGCCTGCACTTTTAATTAACTGGGGTTCACTGCTGAGGCGGCCTTGAGCATCCACCGTCACCCCATAAACCGCCGTCCCCGCTAATTGACGGGAACAAGCCGTAGCGGGATAATTACCGGTCAAATTGACGGTAGTTATGCCGCTGCTGCCCTGATTGGGCTGATTTAGTTCATTTAAGGCGTTAGGATTAGTTTTTTGGACTCTGGCCAGCCAATCCACCTGATTTCTCATGGCCTCCTCGTTACTGGTATTGCTTTTGTCCGCCTCCAGGGCGCGCAAACGTTCCCGCATTTCCCACATTAATTGTTGACGACGCTGTTCATCAATGGGCGATTGACCATTCGGCTCCGACGTGCGGGCCAAGGAATTGTTTAATTGTTCCTGTGCCTGTTGCGATGCACTACGGGGCGAATTTCGCAATCTATCTAAAGTTAGATTATCTTGGTAGGGATCAAAGTAAGGCTGGAGCTGCTGGTTATTAGTCCCCCTCGGCAGATTATTATTCTCTGGCAGGGTGGGAACAGAAGGAGGACTGGGTAAACTGGGGGTAGAAGTGGGAAAATTGCGAGGAACCGGTAATCTACCCAGGGAGGGGATAGATGCCACGGGAGGAGAATAGACATTGACGGAGGGTAAGGAGGAGAGGGGAGGTAAAGGAGGTAAGGAAGGTAAAGGGGGAAGGGAAGAAACCGAGGGTAAAGGAGGTAAGGTGCTGTTATGGATACCATCCATGGGGGGGAGAGGAGGCAAAGAGGAAGAAGACGAATTGAGGTTAGGCAGTCCGGGTAAGCTGGACAGGGAGGAGTCGAGACTGGGAAGACGTGACTGCTCTAGAGGGTTCAATTCAATCAGATTGACGTTGCGTAACTCCTTTTTTGGCTCCTGCGCTGGATTATTGAGGAAATTAGGTAAGATAATCGCTAAAATTAGACCATGAATACCAAGAGATGCGGCGAACGAGAGATTATTAGAGTTAATTAGTTTATTTTCTTCGGTTTCTAGACCAAAATAGGAGGATGTCATAATCTAGTTAATTGGGGTTTGCGGCAAAAAGTTTGTTGGTGGGGTTAGGAGTCGGTCGTCAGGAGTCAGGAGTCAGTAGCCGGTCGTTTCAGGCTTTCTTGCCCTCTCTTTTTGTACTAATTTATGTACTAAAAGGAGAATAATGCAAGGTTTTTGAGGGTCCCAATCCGATTTTCTAGCACTAACATCGGATTTTAACAGGTCAAAAGCCTTATTTTTAAAAGGTTTTACCATTATTCAGCAGACCCTAATTGAGCAGAGCCTTGAGAGGGAAAGTTAACTCTATTCTAATCGTCAGGGCGATTTTTTTTTCTTGAGCGCAGGGAATTCATCGGCAATAGGCACTCTTGCAATAGGCAAAAGTATGGTGAATTTGTCTCGGAGTCTCGGAGTCTCCTGTCTCGGAGTCTCCTTCCCTACTTATACTGCGATCGAGCCACAGCTTTTAATTTGGGATATAATTCCGAAGGGTCTAACAAAGGGATAAACTCATCGATTACTGGCTTAAAATTAGCCGAAAAATTCTCCCTAGTTCCATGACCGTTGGGCGATTTAGGCAATAATTCTAATTCAGGGAATTTGGGCGTTTCTGGGGTTAACTGCGAGAATAATTCCTCCACATCACTCATCCCCTTGCGAGGATCATTAAAAAGAGAAGTTTCTAAGTTTAGTAGAGAATCTTCACTTGTGGCTTCCGCTCGTGGCTCTGGATAAGGCCGCTCAACGGTGGTAGAAAGTATATTGACCTTTTCCTGTTTAGGGATAAATACCGTTTTTTTGCCATTTAACTGGGAATCTGGCAAGTTTTTACAAACCAAGCGCTCGAATTCCCCCGTAAAATGAAAGGTAGGATGGCCGCGACGGTGCCAAATTTTGAGAATTTCCTCCACCGAAATGACTTTGTAACGTCCCTGATAGAGTGCCTCTAAAATCGCCATGCGAATCCAATTTAGCGAATAGGTGGGCAACCAGCGCTCGATTAATTCTTGCGCTTTATATCCTCTCATTTCAAATCGATATTGGTTGAGTATAGTCGCTATCTGCATCAGGTTGATCTCTGGGCTAATCTCTGCCATAGAATTTACAAAAACAGTGAGCGCGATCGTTACGGCTACTAGGCACTCTATATATTAAGATTCTATTCAGGTTTTTCTTAGTGGTTTTTCCCTATTCTCCCCACACTTAACCCATTCGGGGCATCTTCGATCAAGACAAGTTGACTCCCTAGAGTCGGGTTCGCCTTTTGGCAATTCTTCCCCCGCTAACTCCTGTACGGTTTAACGGGACTCCTCTGGCGACCTTAAGATAGTTTTTGTCTTTCCCCTGATTAGGCGATCAGGTTTACACCTCTTTGATACCACAACCTGAGTAATTTGTCAAGAAAAAGGCAAAATTTCCTCAATAAACCCAGATAAGGTAGAACTATAGCACTACCCTGACAGCCTACCCGATCGAGGTTTTCTGAGGCTCCAGAAATTTTTTGTTAAAATTTGCAACATAACTTAACAATGTGTTACACTTCTTAACACAAGCATACAAAAGGAGCCTCCCCATGACTGCCCGCGGCTACACCACCGAAGAACAAGGAAGACTGAATAATTTTGCTGTCGAACCGAAAATGTACGTTGATAGTTCTAGCGGTCTCGGTTTTACCAAAAAAGCTGAAAAATTGAATGGCAGACTAGCTATGATTGGCTTTGTCTCTCTTTTAGCCATTGAATTGTTAACCGGTAAAGGAATTATTGCTTGGATTACCAGTCTCTAAGAATTAACAATCCCGTCGCGCTGTTCGGGGAGTTCAGTCCCCGTCCAGACGGGTTAGTTTAGATCCAATAAATGCCCTCAAAAACAGCTTTAGCAGGACCCGTCATGTAAACCCGGTTATCAGCTTGAGACCAGTGAATCTGAAGACAACCACCAGGGAGTTCCACGGTACAACGGCGATCGCATTTGCCTGTCAACAGGGCTGCCACCACCACAGCACAAGCACCAGTCCCACAAGCGAGAGTAATTCCTGCACCTCTTTCCCAGACACGCATCTTCATATAATCCGGTGCGACTACTTCCACAAACTCCACATTAGTCCGTTGGGGAAAAACCGGATGATGCTCAAATTTTGGCCCGATAGTTTCTAGGGGAATAGAGGTCAGATCATCCACAAAAGTGACACAGTGGGGATTACCCATACTAACGCAAGTAACTAACCAATCTTTACCCTCCACCTCTAGGGGAACCGCAAGGACTTTTTCTGACCCCTCCACTAAAGTGGTGGGGATTTCACTGCCGAGGAGTTGCGGCGGTCCCATATCGACTGTTACCTGTTCATTAGCCTCTAAACGAGGAATAATCGTTCCTGCTAGAGTATGAATGCGATAGGTGCGGCCAATGCTGTTGTTAGCCTCTAAACGGGCGATAAATTGGGCTAGACAGCGAATACCGTTACCACACATTTCCGGTTCCGAACCATCAGAGTTAAAAATTCTCATGGTGTAGTCGGTTGCTGCTTGGCCAGGAAGCGCAAAAATCACGCCATCGGCACCGATACCAAAATGTCGATCGCACATAGCTACAGCTATTTCTGGTGTGATCAGGGGTTCGGGACTGTGACGGTTATCTATCAAAATAAAATCATTGCCCAGGCCTTGATATTTGGTGAAGGGGATTTTCATCGTCAATAAAAGCTACTCAACAGGAATAATAGAGGATGAACACCTCATTGATAAACTCATTATGTCTCAATTTGATCCTGGCCTACCGAGTATCAAACAAGTACAGAGCTATATTCAAGAGAAACAGGAAGTAGAAATCAAGTTAAGCACCGATGATCTCCTCGTTGGTCGCATCCTTTGGCAAGATGCTAACTGTCTATACTTGGTTGATCACTACGATAAACCCACTTTAATTTGGCAACATTCTCTAGTTTATTTAAGACCTAAGGCCTAGTGGGAAATTGGCGATATTTAGCTGTGGGATGCGTCAGGGACGCATCAAAAATTCAGTGCCAAGCAGATAGCTTTTGAGCAAATTTGACGATCCGAGCGCACTAAGCGCAAGGGATTGCCTGATCATCCAGTTACCTTATCTAACAAGCTTTCGCCCGATAGACAGTGGGTAGTCTGTCTGAGGGCTTTAATTTCTGTCCGCCCGACAGTATTTGCGCGTGCGAGGATGTTGATATAGCGGTATTCGCTTGAGTGAGATACAGACCATCGTCTTGCCTAGACTGACTTATAGCTTGTTGCAGTATACCTCATTCGACTGCATACCGCTATAAGCTGTTCATAATTTAAATTGCTTGTTGAGGTCAGGCGGTCGGCAGGGGGCAGGAGGCAGGAGGAAAAATCGAATATGCAATTTAGATTCAAAACAGCTTACCGGCCTTTTCATCTCTATCTAAAACACAACCACAAGGACAAATATGAGTTCTTATCTGTGGACCAAGACGAGGCTCCGACTTCCGATTCCCCTCGACTACTGACTTGAAAATAGAGGCTGAAATAACGCAAATTCGTCGATCATACTAAATCCGTTCAGTATAGGCTACATATCAGGAGAGATACTCCTGCAAGGGGAGTGACTCTTAAATTATTACAGATGCGTGCCTCGGCTGCCTGTAAGCATCCCACCGAAAAACTAATGCGCTCCGGGGTTTGGGGGCGGCGCCACGCCCCCAACGGGGGGTTTGGGGGGTAGAACCCCCCAAAAGCTTGGATTGAGTGATCAAGTGGGAAGTAATAGGGCCATCCGTTAACCCCACCAACAAACTTTTTCAGCAAACCCTACTTAATTTCCAGACCAAGACTTTCTCTCGTGCTTCTATGAGATTCATGCCGATTTTTTCTAAAACTCGCTTTGAAGCTATATTATCGGGAGCGCAGCCAGCGGTCACTGTTTGCATACCAGGTTGAGAAAGTGTCCAGTCCATCATTGCTTTTGTCGCCTCAGATGCGTAGCCTTGTCGTCGATATAACGGCGCTACTTGATAGCCAATTTCTACAGCATCTGTGGGTAAACCTGTGACATCAGGAATAATTTTGACCATCACATGACCAATAAGAGTATTGTCTGCTTGATGAATAATTAAACTCCCCCACCCCCACTCATTTTGTAAGGGGAATTGCAGCAAAATATTGGCAATATCAGGGAAAGCTTGAATCAACTCTTGTTCGGCCCAGTCAGCTGCAACTTTTACCCCCACAATTGTTGCTAATTCATCGATACCTATAATTGCGGCCTTGAGAAGTTCAAGCTTGAAGGGGACTAAATATAATCGTTCCGTCACCAGTTTTTCCAGTGCTTTCATTTGATAAAACTCCTATACCAGTTATCAGTTATCAGTTATCAGTTATCAGTTAGTAGCTTGTTAATCAACTTACCCAGCAAAAACCTGATTCTCTAGTTCTCCTGAGAGGGGAAAGTCTGAATACTCTGTCTCAATTTCAATCTGTTTGTCACCCCATTAGCTATATTCTCACCCATTTTAAGGTTTTTGGGTCTTTATCGTAACGATAATTAAAACCATCTTTGGCAGTAATAATTTTACCTAAACTGGCACGACTCCGGACGTTACTTAAAGAATAATCAGTTAGGGACTGCATTTGTTGATGGGACAAACCTTCGGCTATTTCAGAAACTCCGGCAATTTCCGCATCATGCTCAGTTTTAACCTCAAACAAAGGCTCTATTTTTACCGCCGAAAAATCTTCTAATTTTTTTGACATCATGACCAGGTCATTAACTTTTTTGCGCTGATAATCTTCTACAGTTGACAGCTGCCAATGGGAATTTTCTGTTAACTCTAAGACCCATCGATGATAATTAAATAAACTTTCCCGATGACCAACACTAATAAAAGTGGTTTCACTTTCCTGTAATTGCTGATATAAGCTGGCTTCATTGGCCAAATCTAAAGCGCTGGTTGCTTCATCTAAGATAGTAAAGGTAGGTTTAGTGATTAATAGTCGAGCAAAAGCTAATCTTTGCTGTTCTCCGAGGGATAAAATCTGTTCCCAGTTGACTTGTTTATCTAAGGTATTTTTGTCAGTTAATAAATGTTGCAGGTTGACTTTTTTTAAGATGTTTTCTAATTCTTCATCGCTCACCTGCTCATTGGTATGGGGATAAAGTAATTGCTGGCGTAAAGTGCCAAGGATAATATAAGGACGTTGGGGTAAAAATAACATTTTAGCTAAAGGAGGACGCACTAAACGGCCGCTACCTGCTTTCCATAAACCGGCGATTGCTCGTAACAAGGAACTTTTTCCTCGACCACTGGGGCCAATAATCAGTAAGCTTTCTCCCAAAGGGACAGAAACCGATAAATTTTCCACAATTACCTTTTCATAATCGGGAGTTTGTAGGGTAAAATTTTCAAAAGCTAGACGATTATCTTCCAGGGTGATAATACGACTTAAGTTTTTCGGCTCTTCACTGGCAACTTTTAAGGCATCTGTCAAAGTGGCTAACCGTTCAATATAACTGGAAACTTTACCCGATGTTCCCCATTCAGTAATTAATTGTCCCAAGGCATTAGAAAAAAGAAAACAGCATAAACTAGCTTGACTAATTTCTCCATAATCGATTTCGTTTTTAATAAACATCGGGGTCAAAATAAACATTGAAAATACACTAATTGCTGACTGATAACCTCGATTAAAAAGATTATTAAACCGTTCCCAATTTATCAGTTTTTCCGAGCTTTTAATAAGCCGTTCAAAACGACCTTCAATGATTTTTTCTTCCTGCTCTTCTCCCTGAAAAAAAGCAATTGATTCGGCGTGGTTACGCACATGGGTTAAAGCATAACTATAATCCGCCTTATCATTAAGCTCCGATTGATTAATTTTGTTTAATTCTTGAGTTAGATAAATTGCTATTAAATTTCCTGCGATCGTATAAATTATTAGATAAACCGCAATTTGTGGGGAAATTGTCCAAAGAATGATCGCAAAAGTAATCATTTGTAACCCTTCTTCCATGAAGGTGATTAATAACCTTAGGGTCATGGTCGTAATTGGTTCAATTTCTTGAGATAATCTTTGATCGGGATTTTTTAAAGCTGAGGTAAAATCAATGTTATAATAAGCGCGATCATTGAGATATTTTTTAACGGTTTGTTTGGTTAACCACTTATACCAATCCAATGCCACTTGACGACGAATAAATTGAGAAAAAGCAAATAACCCCGTTGTTCCTATAATCAACAAACTGGATAACCAAAGCGTATTTAGATATTTAGAAAGATCTCTATCTTCAATAATAATATCGAGTACATAACGATTCCAGTAGCTACTAAAAGCTTCTACCCCGACTGTTGCCAAGATACTTAAAAGGATCAAAGCTGACATTCCCCAAGAAATGATCACATCTCCAAAGGCACGTCCATTTAACTCCGTTGGATACCAATAGGGTTGAGCGACAATTTTTAGGCTTTCCCAAAATTGACCAAATAGTGAAAAGGGATTCTTGGAGGACTGGTCGGACACCACAGGGTTTTCCGTTGCTTGTTTAGTAGTATATTGGGGCATCTACATCCAATTGGTGGTTCTTTTACTGTTCTCTTGACAACTCGCTATCATATTGTAGCGGCAGAATTACCTCTTGTTGTCTTTTGTTGACATTTTTATCTAGAAGATGAAAGCCAGCTATGGTCAGAAAGCTCTGACATAACTAAGAACTACTTGACCCACTTTTGTTACTGTGGCAGTCTAGATGCTGTTTACTGGTCACTGAAAAACCCCATCTCTCAATCTCCGTGATCCTCAAAATGATTAGCTAGTAGGAATTTTTGACTGGTATTCAACTCTTGCCAAAGCTGGTTAATTTTCTCGTAAGCTTCCGTGGAGGTAAGCTTTCCCCCACTGTGTAAACCAGCGATAAAAGAGACTCTCAGGGCGAATTCCTGCAAATTAGCGTTAAAAACTAAATTTTGTGGCGTGAATAAACCCCTGTAGCTGGTTTTAGGGTAGAGAAAGTTATCTTTAGAATTGAATTTTTCCATTGTGACCGACCCCCCAGTATAGGATACCTACATTATTATATATTTAACCTTTTGTTAACCCAAGCTTAACCTAAGAATTTAAACCTGTCTCTAGATTCTTCAGAGAGTAGCTGCTGAACTTGATTAGCCGCCGCTATCCCGGAAGTTAAGGCCGTTTCTAGGGAAGAATTTCTCGATAAATCTCCCCCTTGACACCAATCACCACAGGCAACTAGAGGCAAAGGACTATTAACACTTAAACAGGGTACAGCTAAACCCTGACGGACTAAAGCATAACGCCAACGGTGAATCCAGGACCAATCGGGGAGAGGCAAAGAAGCACGAGAGAGCAAATCTAGCTTAACTGCTTCTAAATCCTCGCTATCGAGATATTTAACCGCAAAATCTCCACTACTATGCACAACAAAGACATAATCAGGGGATGATTGCCGTTTACTGCTATCAAGTCCTAACCAAGCGATATCGGTGGAGGGAGCAACTGCGGGTAAAGAATCGCCATAACCCACCATTACCGTTAAACAGGGATCGTAAACGATCGATCGCAATTCTGGCATAGTAGTTATGTGAGAGTTTTCTAACAATAACGCTGCTTGCGGGGCGGGAATAGCCAAGACAATCACCGGAAACTCTCCCCGAATTTGGCCGTTATTGTTTAAAACCCATTTTTCTTGACGATTTTCCAGACGAGTAACCAGAAAATCTCGTTCAATTTCTAAATCTTTAGCTAAAAATTTCGCCACGCTATTGATGCCAGAAGGAGCAACATAGCTAGAATCAAACCAAGAAGTAACTATATTCTCTCTCAGTAGATTATCAATTAAAGCCGCCGTTTTTTCGCCCTGAATAGTCAAAAAAGGCAAGCCATGATCCACAGCAATCTCTTGATTGGCTCGGTTAACCCGTCGCGTGGCTAAACGACCACCAATGCCTCTAGACTTATCAAATAGCTTAACAGTATAACCTCGATCGCACAACTGACGAGCGCAGGTTAACCCGGCTAAACCCGCGCCAATGATCCCAACATTAATCGAAAAATTTGTCACTAGCCTTCCTAATCCTGTAAACCCTTGAGTTAATATTAGTAGTAATCGGCACTAGCGAAACTAAGTTGATTATTGGGGACCAGGAGGACAAACCACATTGGACGAATTACGCACAGCTTTGGAGTTAGCCACCGAGGAGGAACTACAGCAAATCACTAACATCCTCTTTTGCCGTCGTTTTAACCCTCTCGATTATCTACGAGCGCCGGACGCAATCGCCGTTCAAAGTCAAGATTGGGAAAGTTGGTTAGATAGTGTCGAGGATCGTTTTCGTTACCTGGCTGCCGATGGTGTGACAGTATTAAAAGGTCAAACCGAAAAAGTTAGTTATCGTCAAATTCTAGTCCGTGTCTGTCATTTCCTCAAGGTTCCCTACTCCCAAAAAATGCCGACAACGGAAATTGAAGCGGAAATCTATCTTCACCTCGTTAACAAAGCTTGGAAACGTCTCCCCCCATCGGAACAAAAATCCCTCTCGACTCAAATTCAAAAAGCGCTCGCGGATTCCCACACTCCCCAACCCTTACCGGTTCACCTACAACACAATCCCCTCGATATAGTCCTCAAAGGCAGTAGCGTCATCGCCATTAATTCTATCCTGAAACCGATTCTGCTCAAACATATCGCCGGGCAGTTCGCTCTTCATTTTGTCCGCTATCAAGGGGCAAAAACGGCCGTAGTCCAGGGTGGGGCAATTGTTAATCAAATCGCCCTACAAACGGCTAAACAGGGCATGACTAGGGCGGCAGCCCGCTATGGAGCGGTCAGAACCGTGTTAAGTTTGGTAGGACCGGCTCTATGGGGTTGGTTTATTGCTGATCTCGGTTGGAAAGCGATCGCCACTGACTACGGCCGGATTATCCCGACTATTTTTGCCCTTGCCCAAATTCGTCTGACTCGTGACGATTGTTGGCAACCTGCGTAACATGAAAAAGATTTTTTGTCAAGGGTGGGAGTGGAATTTAATACTTTTTTCAGTTTTTATTGCCATGATGCTGCCGGAGTTAGCGGGTATCGGCATTATTATCGTCTTAATTAGGGTTTTTACCGGCAATTTTCGGGCAATTATCCGGTCACGTCTTAATCAAGGTCTCGGTATCGTCACTCTTTGGTTGATGATTAGTGCCAGTCTTTCCCCAACTCCGGGGGATGCTTGGATTGGTTTAGGAAATTTCCTGCCTTTTTTCTTCTTTTTTAGCAATATTCGGCAATTAATTAAAAAACCCTCTCAATTGCGTCAACTAGCTTGGGCGATGGTTATTCCGTCGGTTTGGGTAGTGGTGATGGGATGGGGACAAATTTTTCTCGGTTGGCAAAAACCGGAAGCATTAAAAGGGATTTTTACCTGGCCCTACGGGGCGGGGGGTGAACCGAGCGGGCGGATGTCTTCGGTTTTTATGTATGCTAATCTTTTGGGGGCTTATTTATTAATAACTCTGATTTTAGCGATCGGTTTATTAATTCTAACTTTGCGGCAGTGGCACAGACAAAGAAATACCCTTTTAAATCTCAAAGTCGGGTTTTTAACTTTAACCATATTGATCGACGGTGTAGGGCTATTTTTAAGCAATTCTCGCAATGCTTGGGCCTTAGCCTTTTTAGGAGGCCTAATTTTCGCCCTTTATCTGGGTTGGAATGCCTTAGTCGCCGGTTTTATCCTCTTGGGGGGGGTGATTTCCCTCGCTTCTTGGGGACCAAATCCTTTAAGGGATAGTGTGCGTTTTTTGGTTCCTAGGGCGATTTGGGCGCGATTATCCGATGAAATGTTCCCTGATCGCCCTCTAGCGACTCTCAGATCAACTCAATGGCGTTTTACTCTCGAAATGACCCAAGAAAGACCCCTATTCGGTTGGGGATTACGCAGTTTTACACCTCTCTACGAAAAAAGTCAGGGATTATGGTTAGGTCATCCCCATAATTTATATTTGATGTTAATGGCAGAAACGGGAATTATTGGCTTAATTTTATTGTCTGTTTGGGTGGGTTGGATTTATGCCCAAGGGTGGCGTTTATTTATCTTTCTACGGCAACAAAAAGCCGGGGGTGAGTTAATTATCTTTACCTATCTGGTAGCCTTTGGTGCTTGTGTTTTATTTAATCTCGTCGATGTCACCCTCTCCGATGTCAAGATTAATACTATTGTTTGGTTTCTCTTGGCTGCCATTGCCGGGGTCAGTCAAAGGATGAATTATGAATTATGAATTATAAATTATGAATTGGGAAGTGGGGAGATGGGGAGATGGGGAGATGGGGAGATGGGGAGATGGGGAGATGGGGAGATGGGGAGATGGGGAGAT
>SFBL01000177.1 GCA_007095785.1 Microcystis aeruginosa Ma_SC_T_19800800_S464 | reverse complement strand
GGGTTTCGTTCAGAAAAGACTTCAAATTCGGCCTTGAACGAGTAAAACTTTCTAGGAAATAAGGTTGAACATGAGATTTTTTCGACTTGTTCAAAGTGGCCGGAGGGCATTCGGACACTCAAAATGGACGGGTCGAAAGTGTCAGACTTAAGCAATTAAGCGTTTTTCGCTATCTGCGTCAACCCCATTGACGCGACCACCCTAAAAAAGTGGCGTGGTGAGGAATCGCCGTCCGTTTTACGGCGGCGAGGATGTCAATCAGCAAGCCCTAATTAGGGCTTGCTGAAAATTACTGAAAGCCTTACTAGAAAACGGTTTTGGCACTTTTTTAGCCAAAAAAGTGCCAGAAACAAACGTTGAGAAATCGATCCGAGGGACTCAAACCCTTGCACTTTCGCTCTTCGATCTCGAAGGGTTCCGCTTCCAGACGTGCGAGGTCATTCTGTTATTCTGACTTCCCCTCCCGACTCCTGACTCCTGGCTCCTGACTCCTGACTCCTAACCCCACCAATAAACTTTTTCAGCAGACCCTAATTAAGCTAAACGGCTTTTACTTCGGAGCACCGATATAGACTCCAAAAGGGTTATAGCTATTGGATCATGCAGGTTAAGCGCCGTTTAGCTTATCGAGGGAAAAACTGCTAAAAGTAGTCCTCATCGGCGATCGCCAGCCGCCAGCCCGGAAAACTGAGGGAAGATCAGATAGATTGGATATAATTAACTAATAAGGCTCTGTATGATCCCAAAAACTAGAATTGTTTTAATATGAACCAGCCTAGACTATTATCTTTTACCCTCGATGGTTGGGGTGTGCTAGGAGGTCCAGTTTCCCTATCCCTAGTTAACCAAGTTGGGGTATTAGTGGGTAGAAACGGTGCGGGGAAATCCGCTATCCTAGAAGGATTTGAAGCCATCTCATCCTGTGCTATCGGTAGATCGATCGGCTCTCGGATGATTGACAGTGATAGCATTCCCACAATTTTGCAGGTTGAAATTCTAACACCGACTAACCGGCGCTTAGGATACAGGTATGAGCTAATCATCCCCTTTTCTATGGACGATCTAGATACAGACATAGATGATACCACTAACGATAATTCCTTGGAAAGTTCCTTCACTTGGGATGATTCTTGTCAGTATATTGATGGAGATCAAGAACTTCTCTGGAAAAGCCAATTTGGACTAACAAGCTTCCCTAATAATGGTGAGCCAATATTTGCTATTCTTGGCAATACTACCTCGCTGCGACAGTCAAATATACCTAGAAATTCATCGCTAAATTTACCTCCAGAAATGCAGTGGGTTTATGCTATTTTAAAAGGGATTCGTCTTCTTGGCAAAGCTCCTATCCGTCGCACATCAAGACGACAGCCTTCCTTACTAAAGGTGGCAAGTAAGAAGATTTCTGCCAGTCGATTTGATCTAGCAGATACTCTAGCTCGGAGAATATTTCGTTGGGTAGGTACGGATGATTTTGATGAACTAGAAAATATTTGTCAACGAATAGGACTTGCCAAGAAAATCACTGTGCAGAAGTTCGTTTTGAGTGAGCATTCTGGACAGACAGGCCAAGGTAAAGACGAAGAGTACATCGCTTCAGTATTATTAGATGGAGTCAATATTGGATTACTCTCCGATGGCACCTTGCGAGTTTTATCAATTCTTATCGAAATAATTGCTCACTCTCCTAATGCAACAACCATAATTGAGGAGCCAGAAACACAAATACATCCCGCAATGTTAGCAAAATTATTAAATGAAATTAAATCCTATACTTGGGATGAAAATTTAATTATATCAACTCATTCACCACAAGTAGTAGCTTGGACAAAGCCAGAAAATATTAGCTTAGTTTATCGTAACCAGGGACGGACAAGTGTTAGGAAACTAGAAGAAGGAGAGATTGAAAAAGTTGTCGAGTACCTCTGTGAAGAAGGAGATTTAGGAGACTGGATTTACAGTGGTATTCTCGATGAGTAGTAACTTGATCGCCATAATTGCCGAAGATGAGACGGACTGCGATGTGTTTCGTCAAATTATCCATCGCGTTCTGGGGACAAATACTAGGACAAAATCTTGGGCATCTAAATCCTCTAGTACATTAAAGAGAAAACTGTCAGCAAAACTTAAAGTGATGACAAGGGAAGGATGTGATGCTTTTATCATTGTTCATGATTTAGATCGTAATCCCAAGAATAACTCTCTTAATGATGAAAAACAATTGCGAGATCACTTAGAATCAAGCTGTTCCAATATTAATGGTATCAGGAAATATATCTGCATCCCAATAGAAGAATTAGAGGCTTGGTTTTGGTCTGATCCAGAGGTGGTTAAATATGTGGGACGAGGCAAGGGAAACGCTCACCCAAACCCTCACCTAATTATCAAACCGAAAGAAAAATTGATCCAATTGTCAATCGGTGAAAATAGAAAACCCCGTTATAGTACCAACATGAATGTTGAACTAGCCGAAAAGCTAAATTTAGAACTTTGTGCCACTCGTTGTCCTTCTTTTAAAGAGCTGCGCGACTTTCTGCAATCTCTGTCAAGAGGATAACAAACCATTAACTCCCCATCCCAGCCAAGAAACCTGCGAGCGCCGCCTCAAAACCGACAAAAAAGGGAGATTTTATGGTAAAATAGTCGTACAAATGGGCATATTTTGCACATCAAAAGGGTAAAAGCCCGATTTTTAGCGAATTTACTCACAAAAACGCTTTTTTGCCTTGTTATTGGAGTTAACCCCCCTATGACCGCCGCCCAGGATCATATCGTCCCCACAGACTTAAGCAATGAAATGTCCCGTTCCTATCTAGAATACGCCATGAGCGTCATCGTCGGGCGCGCCTTGCCCGACGCTAGGGACGGACTGAAACCCGTACACCGGCGCATTCTTTATGCGATGTACGAACTAGGATTAACCCCCGATCGCCCCTTCCGGAAATGCGCTAGAGTCGTCGGGGAAGTATTAGGAAAATACCACCCCCACGGGGATACTGCCGTTTACGATGCTCTCGTCCGCATGGCCCAGGATTTCTCCATGCGCGATCCCCTGATTAACGGTCATGGTAACTTCGGATCGATCGATAACGATCCCCCGGCAGCCATGCGTTATACCGAGTGTCGTCTGCACACCCTGGCCACCAACGCCCTTCTACAGGATATCGAGTCAGAAACCGTCGATTTCGCCGATAACTTCGATGGTTCCCAACAGGAACCCGTGGTTTTACCCTCTAGAGTCCCACAACTGCTAATTAATGGCTCATCGGGGATCGCCGTCGGTATGGCCACCAATATCCCCCCCCACAACCTGGCCGAGATCATCGATGGAACTGTTGCCCTCATCCATAACCCCGATCTCACCGATACGGAATTACAGCGTTATATCCCCGGTCCAGACTTTCCCACCGGGGGGCATATCCTTGGCAGAGACGGTATTCAGGAAGCTTACACCACCGGCCGCGGTTCTATTACCCTGCGGGGAGTCGCCTCCTTTGAAACCATCGAACAAAGGGGAAGACCCGATCGAGATGCTATTATTATCACCGAACTGCCCTATCAAACCAATAAAGCGGCATTAATCGAAAAAATCGCCGATTTAGTCAACGATCGCAAAATAGACGGTATTTCCGATGTGCGGGACGAAAGCGATCGCGACGGCATCCGGGTGGTGATCGAACTGAAACGAGATGCCTATCCTCGCGTCGTCCTCAACAATCTCTATAAACAAACGCCCCTCCAGTCGAATTTTGGGGCGAATATGTTGGCATTAGTCGATAACGAACCGAGATTACTGACTTTAAGGGAGTTTCTCCGGGTTTTCCTCGATTTTCGGGTAGAAGTGATCACCCGTCGTACCCGTTATGAACTCCGCAAGGCCGAGGAAAGGGATCATATCCTTCAGGGTTTACTAATTGCCCTCGCTAGTCTCGATGCAATCATTGCCCTGATTCGCAGTGCTGCCGATACAGCTACCGCAAAAGAGGGATTAGTGCAGAATTTTGGTCTCTCAGAGGTGCAAGCGGACGCAATCCTACAAATGCAGCTGCGACGGTTAACTGCCCTAGAATCGGAGAAAATTCAGCAAGAACACGGGGACTTACTGACAAAAATCAGCGATCTTCAGGATATTTTAGCCAGAAAAGAACGGATCGACAGCATTATCGAGGAAGAACTGCAACAGATCAAAACGATTCACGCTACCCCCCGTCGCAGTCATATTGAACAACGGGAAGGAGAAATCGCCGAAACTGACCTGATTGCCAACGAACAGGCCTTAATTCTTGTCACTGAACAGGGTTACATCAAAAGAATGCCGGTTAATACCTTTGAGTCCCAAAATCGGGCGACAAGGGGCAAAGCTGGCGCGAAAATGAAAGAAGACGACGGCATCGATCACTTTATCACCTGCCGCGATCACGATAGCGTCCTCTTTTTCACCGATCGCGGGGTTGTCTATAGTCTCAACGCCTATCATATCCCCACCGGTTCCCGTACCGCTCGCGGAGTTCCGATCGTGCAACTGTTAGAGATTCCCAAAGGGGAGAAAATCACCTCGGTGGTGGCAGTCAGCGAGTTCAGCGAGGATAATTACCTGATTATGCTCACACAAAAGGGATTTATCAAGAAAACCGCCCTCGCTGCCTTTAGTAATATTCGATCGAACGGTTTAATCGCCATTTCTCTCGAAGACGGTGATCAACTACGTTGGGTTCGCTTGGCCAAAGAGGAAGATAGCGTCATTATCGGTTCTCGTCAGGGGATGGCAATTCATTTTAAGGCCGATAGTCAACAATTGCGCTCCCTGGGAAGGGCAACTAAGGGCGTAAAATCGATGAAATTGCGCTCAGGTGACGAATTAATTAGTATGGACATCCTGCCTAGTCAAATTGTCGCCCAAATCGCTGAATCTAACCAAGAAGAAACCGAGGACGAAAGCGAAGAAATTAACCCCGAAGTGGCTAATAATGGCCCCTGGGTGTTAGCGATTACCATGGCAGGACTAGGAAAACGGGTTCCCGTTACCCTCCTACGTCTGCAAAATCGGGCGGGATTAGGAGTCAGAGTGATTAAATTCCGCAAAAAGAACGATAAATTAGCGGCTCTGCACGTTGTTAACCCCAACGAGGAATTTATGATTATCACCGAACGGGGTATTATTATCCGTCAATCCGTCGATGCTATTACTCCCCAATCGCGATCGGCCGGAGGCATCCGGGTACAAAAACTCGATGAGGACGATGCGATCGCTGCGGTAGCCCTAGTTCCCCCTAGTGATGGGGAGGAATCTGAAGACATTTAGATTTGCCCGGAAGTGGGGTGTGGGAATTATGAATTATGAATTCTGAATTATGAATTGGGGAGGTGGGGAAGTGGGGAAATTGAACTAAAACCCCAAAACCCCAAAACCCCAAAACCCCAACCCCCAACACCTAAAACCTTCCTGCTGCCTTCGTTAAAATTTGGGATTAAAACTGAAAAAAGTGCATTAATTGGCAGATTTCCTGAGCGTCTAAGGATAAACGCCCTTTAAAATCCACAATATTCTTAAATAATCCCTGTTCTTCTCTGCTTTTTATAATGGCAGCTGCTAAATTATCGCTGATCAGGGGCAGGGTGGTTAACTGCTCGATCGAGGCGGTGTTAGGATTGATTTTAGGGGGTGCGAGGTGACTTTCCGAGCTATAATAGGCAAATTCTAGAATCGGTTCCCAAACTTTCAATCTAGCCACAGGAACACTCAAAGCAGCCGCTAGATCTTCAAGACAAAGCAATTCTACCCCCATACCCAGCAATTCCACCAACATCCGCGCTTGATGGATGGATATCCCCGGCAATCGCAGCCAATCATCCACACCCGCTTGACTGACATTAATTTTAATGCCCAATTGTGCCGCCATAGCGATCTCATCAAGGGAACGAAAGCGATAATAGGGATCATTGCTAATTTTGGCTTTTAAAGGGTTAAAAGTGCGTCCTAACCAGTTTTGCGGTGTCATTATAGTAATTGTCGCCGTTTTTCTTCAAATTCGTACTCAGAAATCAATCCTTCTTGCCGGAGGCGCTCTAATTCCCTTAAAGCTGCCCCGATCGCCTCTACTTGTTTAGGCTCTAAACTGGGGACAGTGGCAGCAGCGGTGGCAGTGGGCAAATAGTTAGCCAAAAATTGGTTATCTTGGATTAAATACCACACCGCATCGATCGCGCAAGCCACCCGGGGAATCGGAGTTTGCCAAAGGAGAAGATAAATAATTCCCCAGAGAGGTTGACCGAGATAGAATTTATGAATACCGGCGATAGGAAAGGGTAAAGCGAGAATACTACCAATAAAAGCCAAAAAAATCGCTAATTTACGGCTTTTGGGCTTACTTAATAATTTTTCCACCAGAAGCATGACACCTGTTCGAGATTGATTTTAGCCTGATCTGAACCTTCTATTCTAAAATACTCTTTGGTTCTAAGTAGGGAGACACAATTATTTTTAGGATGGGTTAGCGGTAGCGTAACATAATCTGGCGTTGGGTTTCATGCTTCAACCCAACCTACGTTCATCTTATATTTAATTCCACTCAGCCACTTAACATAGGGATAAGCAATGACTAGCAGAATCAAGGAAATTTTTCAGACAGGACAACCGGATCAATCCGTCACCGTGCAGGGTTGGGTGAGAACAAAACGAGAATTAAAAGAATTTACTTTCCTGGAAGTTAATGATGGCTCATCCCTGGCTAACTTACAAGTTATCCTCGAATCGACTTTACCCGATTATGAAAATGTACTAAAAACAATTAGTACAGGAACAGCGATCGCTGTTTCGGGAAATTTGGTTCCTTCCCCGGGTAAAGGGCAAAATATCGAGTTAAAAGCGGCCGAAATCACCCTTTATGGTGACTGTCCCCCAGATTATCCCCTACAAAAGAAACGTCATTCCTTTGAATTTCTGAGAACTATTGCCCATCTGCGAGCAAGAACCAACACCCTAGGGGCAGTAATGCGGGTTAGAAACGCTTGCGCTACCGCTATTCACACTTTTTTCCAAGAAAAAGGCTTTATTTGGGTACATACTCCCATTATTACCGCTAACGACTGCGAAGGTGCGGGAGAATTATTTACTGTCACCAGTTTAGATTTAAAAAAACCCGCTAATTTTGCTGAGGATTTCTTTGGTAAACGGGCCTATTTAACCGTCAGTGGACAATTACAAGCGGAAGTAATGGCTATGGCCCTATCTAATGTTTACACTTTTGGCCCGACTTTTCGCGCCGAAAATTCTAATACTTCCCGTCATCTGGCCGAGTTTTGGATGGTGGAACCGGAAATGGCTTTTTGTGACTTGGAAGGAGATCAGGATTTAGCGGAAGCTTTTCTCAAATATATCTTTAAATTCGTTTTAGAAAATTGTCCCGAAGATTTGCAGTTTTTTAACGAACGTATCGATAAAACGGTGTTAAGTACGGCCGAAAATATCGTTAATAGTGAGTTTGGCCGGATTACCTACAGCGAAGCGATCAAGTTATTAGAAAAAGCCGATCGTCAGTTCGAGTTTCCAGTAGAATGGGGCGTAGATCTACAGTCAGAACACGAACGTTATCTAGCGGAGGAACTATTTAAAAAACCCGTGATTGTCACCAATTATCCCAAGACAATCAAAGCTTTTTATATGCGTCTAGATGACAATAATAAAACTGTTTCTGCTATGGATATTTTAGCACCCAAGATCGGCGAAATTATCGGCGGTTCCCAACGGGAAGAACGATTAGATATACTCAGACAAAGAATGCAGGAACAGGGAATGAATCCCGATGATTTGTGGTGGTATTTAGAGCTGCGTCGCTACGGTTCCGTTCCCCACGCTGGTTTTGGTTTAGGATTCGAGCGTCTGGTACAATTCATGACGGGAATGACCAATATTCGCGATGTGATTCCTTTCCCCCGTACCCCTTTAAGTGCCGACTTTTAGAATGATGTCTAGGATCGACGGGAGAAGGGAGGAATGTAAATATTTATTAAATTGTAGCTTAGGATACAGCTTATTTTAGTTTAGTGTGTACTCTATTGTCGTCCAGCTTTGGTGTTAGGTTGGGTTGTTCCCTAGCCAAACCTAGAAAAGCTAATAGTTCCACTGATTCAGGGAGATGAACTGATTGGCCAGAGGGATATTAGCAGTTTCCAGATTGATGATCGCTTTGACAATTTCCCTTCTACTGAGATTTTTTGAGTAGTCCCTATTCTCGTAAATGGCCAAAACACCTGGATGGCGGGGGTTTTCTTGATGGAGGGCTTCAAAATCTCGGCAATTACGAGTTAGCAGGATTCGATTGTTTTGTCGGGCATAGTTCAAGACAACAGAATCTGGCTGTCCAGAAAGTCCCACTTCGTTGACTGTTATGACATCGTGACCAGCAACTGTGAGCATTTTGACGAGAACCTTGCACAGAGAGTCTTCATCGATGAGTAACGGTAGGCTCAAGCACTACTCCTCTGTCTTCTAAGTAACGGCCTTCTTCTTCTGCCTCTTGCTGCAAAAGAGACTGATGGGTTTGACAATAGCGAATAACTTCTTCAATCGCCCCTAGGGGTAAGTCCCAATTATCCGCCGCTTCTAGGATAGTATCGCCGTTAACCAGCAGCTCCGACCAAACTGTATAGGCTCTTAGTTTCCTCCCCTTAAGGTAAAGTTGCTGTCGCCAAGAATCAGGACGTTTCTCTAAATACTGCCATTGGGTTTTTGCTGCGTTGGTAGTCATGGCGATACCTTGATCAAAGCTGGTATCCCTAGTCTATCAGCTAGTTGGTGCGGTACGGGATTTTCTGGATCGACAACCTACAGAAGCCGCTATCTTATTTCGACAATAAGTTCCTTTCCTAAAGCTTTGACGTATTTTTCTAAAGTAGAAATACCGACAGATTCCACATTCTCTTCTAGGTTGAAAACCGTTGCTTTATCCCAATTTAACTTACGCGCTAATTCTTCCTGAGTCAGTCCAGCTTCTTCTCTTGCCTGTGATAAGATAACTCCCAGCTTGAAACTGAGATAACCAGACTCGAAGCCTTGGCAAAATTGACTGTCAGTTTGTTTTCTCCTGTTAATATATTGTTCTACATCACTCATCGTCGAATCTCCTGTTTAAGTAGTCTCGTTTTCGTTGCTCTGCCAAATAAATCTCTTGAGATGGTGTTTTTTGAGTCTTTTTGGCAAATCCGTTCGTTAAAATCATTAAATCACTTTCTCCAAAAAAGCCCAGCAGACGGAATATATTATTGCCAATCTGAACCCTCACTTCCCAAATATCATCAGTATTGACTAATTTTTTCAGGTATTGACTCGGTACAGAATCTAACTCCTGAATTAAGCGTAACACCCACAACACTTTTTGAGCTTGTTTTCCAGACAGAGAATTTAAAAAATCTTCAACGGGGCTGGCTCCTGACTGGGTACGATAAAAAACAATCTCCTTCATATAATAATCAGTTTAAGAAAACATTTCAATATTTTAGTGATGCCATTTCATTGGGATTGTAGTGATTCCCTATCGCCAGTCATTGGTGGTGTAAGCTAAACGGCTTTTACTTCGGATCACCGATATAGACTCCAAAAGGGTTATAGCTATTGGCTCATGCGGGTTAAGCGCCGTTTAGCTTATTATCTTACATCGTCATCCAATAATCCTGAAAATCCCCAAATCACTGAAAATCCTGATGCTGACAAGGAAGTAGTGCAGATACTAGCGTCAGTCATGAGGGAGAGAAATGTAAAGATTTATTAAATTGTAGCTTTTAATACAGTTGTGGTGTGTGTGTATTGTTTTATTGTCCGACATTGGTGTTCTTCAAATCCTTCTAAAGATAGATTTCCCAGGCAACAGGTGTTGTCTACTGTGGGCATTGGTGGAGACTCGCTTCTGTGAAAACCGCTATGTTATCTGATTGAGGTAAATAAAAGTGAACGACAACAGTATCACAAAGACTTTAACTTCTGCCGCTGCTGTATTTGGCGTTATAGCTGGTATAGAGACCTACATGCCAGCGTAAGCAGCGCCCGTCGTCTACTCAGCGTCGGACAACAGCGTCAGTTCGCTGGCAGGGATGGTTAATTCCCTTGCGGCGGCTGCGGCTTTTGATTCCGTGGCTGGTGCCATTTCCATCGTTGACTTTGAGTCAGCGTTGCCCCCCAACGTGACCATTACTGGCGGCAGCACAACCAACAACTCGGGCTGCGGTGCGTTATGCGGGTTCAATACTACCCCTGGCGGTGCTTTCTTCAGCCTTGTCGAAGGTGGTTCGGTGACATTCAGCTTCACCAACCCAGTGGATTCGTTTGGCTTCTATGTAAATGGCTTGCAAACGAATCTCGTACCGCAGCAAACCATCGTGTACACGGATGGATCCTCCGTTACTACAACGCTCAATATGCCGCCTGCCATTGATGGGGGCGGCGCATTCTTCGGCTTCATCGATTTTGGGAACCAGATTTCCAGCGTCACGTTCAACGCCACCAACGACATTCTGGGCTTTGACGATTTGCGATTCGGTAATGCGGAGAATAACCCGAATATTCCCGAGCCAAGAGCTATCGGCGGACTATTGGGATTTGGTCTCTTGGGTTTTTGGAGGGTTGCAAAAAAGCGTCACGGGTAACGTAGGCTTCTAGTGGAAGTTTTAGGAAGATTTGGTTCACTTCCTTTAAACACTTTTGTGGAAGCCTTGGAAGCTTTTCGGACAGCGATGTCTTTTCGTTTCGCTTATTAAACAACTATAGCAAAGACCAAGGTGCTTAGGACAATCCATCTCTGAAACCCTGTTCAGATAAGAGTTTGAAAATTGAAAGCGTCCTAAATAACCCATTATTTGCTATATCACCTCGTTGCTAGGGTCTCCCTGGCAACGCATTTCCAGAGGTTCTACCTTGGAACGAGACAAAGCATTGATGATCACACAGGGTCGAGAAGAGCCAAATAACCAATTTAGTGCCAAAATTAGGAGTAGTTTATTTATTCTTCTCTCCTAGTTAAAAATATGCAAGTTAAAGAGCTAACCGTTGAAGAACTCAAGCTCCTCATTCAAGAAACTGTTGCCGAAACCATCCAATCTATCTTACTCGATCCTGACCAAGACAAAGGAGTCAAACCTGAAGTTAAGCAACAACTTCTTGACTCTCTAAGACGAACCGAAATAGGAGAAAAGGGGGTTTCAGCCGAGGAAGTAGCCAAAAAATTAGGATTAAACTGGTAATGGCTTACTTTGTAGAATTTAGCCACGAAGCAATCGCTGATTTAGAAGCACTCGCTCCTATCATTCAAGAGCGAATTTTGCGGAAAGTTCGCTGGTTGTCGGATAATTTTGAAAATGTTAGTCCTCAAGCTTTAAGTGCTAATTTGATTGGTCTTTTCAAGCTTCGAGTCGGTGACTATAGAGTTATCTATTCTTTTGCACCCGAAGCAAAGCGGCTTACCATCCATAAGGTTGGACATCGCCGAGATATCTACAGTTGATAAAATACTGTGTTTGAGAGTAAGTGGTTTCTTTGCTTAACATGATTTTTAGGGGGGACTTGTACAACCTTATTGTACAATTTCAAGCTCTTGAACTCCCCAAAAACCCCAAAATCTCAATCGCTGGTTAGGGAGAGGAATGTAAATATTTATTAAATTGTAGCTTTTGATACATTTGTGGGGGGAGTATGTATTGTTCTACTATCCGCCTTGTGTACTGGGTTCGGTTGTTGCTTAACCTAGCTGCGAGAGGGCGAACACTTATGTACTGCGTAGCGAATGGTGATGAAAAAAGGATTTTTAAGATGGCTACCAATTTTAGCCTTAACTACAGCTTTATCTTCTAACTTCTATAGCGGTATGCAGTCGAATGAGGTATACTGCAACAAGCTATAAGTCAGTCTAGGCAAGACGATGGTCTGTATCTCACTCAAGCGAATACCGCTATATCAGAATCACGATGATATTGCTCAAGCCCGTAATTTGAGACGTGTAAGCAATGGTTTTGCTTTCGAGATTCAGAATTGTAATAAAGACAATAATTCTGTAGTTTGTACTTTTATGGTTGCAAACTTAGGGGAAGTCAGAGATCTTTATTTTTCTCCCACAGACTCTATCATCATTGATTCTACTGGCAAGCAATTGTATGGATCGCGGTGCATTATTGGAGCAATAGGTCTAGGTGATCAAGCATATATGAGAGAACGGAAAAATTCTCTTGGAAGGAAATTTGCCCGGAAGAATCGTTTATCTGCGATTAGTAGGTTCTAATGTCTCAGTTGAATGGAGGTATAGCGGTAAGCGCTTGAGTGAGATACAGACCAAGCTTTGCCTGGCATGGTTTATAGCTCGTGACACTGTACCTCATACGACTGCACACCGCTATAATATATTACGGTTCTTCGTTACTTGGCATGATTCGATAGGGGGGCATAAATCGACTAAATCCTTATCTGGCAAGAGACTTAATTGATTAGTTCGCTCTAGATCAAAAACAATTGACAAAAATCGCTAAATGCCTTTCTATATAAGGATTCCATCCCTTATAAACCCCGTCCATTGCATAACACAAACCGAAGATCCAAAACTCGACCGAATCTAACACCTAATTTGTTAAGCTAGATGTGCTTAGTTTCTAACCTTCTTTTGAGGTAGGAGAATTGCCAGATTCTTTCATTTTGCATGAGTGCCTGTTGCCCCTTGCCTTCAGAAGCTGAAAACTGATAACTGATAACTGATATGACTCGATCCTATTTTGCTACTACCGCTAGGGGACTAGAAGAAATTGCCGCTAGAGAATTAGAATTCCTAGGGGCCAAAGAAGTGAAACCCGTATTCACCGGAGTCCATTTTCAGGGGGATATCTCCCTACTCTATCGAGTCAATCTTTGGTCAAGAATTATTTTTCGGGTTTTGGTTCCCATTGCCGAAATTCCCTGTGGGGATGGGGAGGAACTATATGATAGTATCCAGTCCATTGATTGGCGCGATTATCTCACCAGTGAGGAAACTTTAGCGGTACAATGTACGGGAACGAATGATCGCCTCAATCACACCCATTACACCGCTTTAAGCATCAAAAACGCTATTATCGACCAACAGCGTCAACAGGGCAATTCCCGTTCCTTTGTGGATACAGAAAACCCCGACCTGCAAATTAACGCTCATATCGAGAAAAATCGCTGTGTGCTTAGTTTAGATAGTTCTGGCCACAGTTTGCATCGTCGCGGGTATCATCGGGCCATGGGAGTCGCACCCCTAAAAGAAAGTCTCGCCGCTGCTTTGGTAGAATTATCGGCATGGCAGGATGATATGGCACTTTTGGACCCTTTCTGTGGTTCGGGAACCATTGTCATTGAAGCGACGTTAAAAGCTTTAAATATTGCCCCCGGTTTATCTCGTTCCCAGTTCGGATTTCAGAAATGGCCAGACTATCAACCGGATTTATGGCAATCTTTGGTCAAGGAAGCTAAAGAAAAACAAAAATTTCAGCTAAATGCGCCAATTTATGCTAGTGATGCCGATTACGAGGTTTTGCATCAGGCCGAGGATAATGCCTATTTTTGTCAAGTGCAGGACTATATTGATTTTAGCTTGCAAAGCATCACCGACTTAGAACCGACGAGCGATCGAGGGATTATTCTCTGTAATCCCCCTTACGGCAAAAGATTGGGCAATACCGAAGAATTAGGGGCCTTATATAAATCCTTCGGTGATGTCTTAAAACAGAGGTTTAAGGGTTGGACAGCCTATATTTTATCGGGAAACAAAGAACTGACTAAACAAATCGGTTTGCGTTCTTCCCGTCGCACACCCTTGTATAACGGTTCTTTGCCCTGTACCCTCTTAAAATATGAGTTGTATTAAGCTAAGACGCATTTAAGCCGCTTATTCTTAGATTAGTCGAATCTCCCCCACCCCCCCAACCCCCCCCCGATGTCGGGGGGGGGTTGGGGGTTGGGGGGGTCTTGCCTCTTGCCTCATCTCAACCAGTAATTTAAATTCGCGGGCAGTTTAACTACATCAAAACCTTGAGACTGTCAAGAGCTAAATGAACATTTTGACGAACTGAGGCAGCAGAAGTGTGTAAATCCAGACGTTCAGCATCAGTCAAACGCACTTCCAGAATACTTTCCACACCCCGACAGCCTAGGCGACAGGGAACCCCCAGATAGACATCCTCTAGGCCGTATTCACCCTTAAGATAGGCTGCCGCCGGCAGTAAACGGGATTGATTCCTCAATATCGTCTCGACCATCATACAGGCAGAGGAAGCAGGGGCGTAATAAGCACCGCCAGTTTGCAGTAATTTGACGATTTCAGCCCCACCGTTGCGAGTTCTCTCCACTAAACGATTAATTGTCATCTCATCCATTAATTCGGTAATCGGCACACCACTGACGGTACAGTAACGGGGTAGGGGCAACATTAAATCACCGTGACCACCCAAAACCATAGCATGAACGTCGGCGGTACTAACCCCCAATTCCATGGCGATAAAGGTTTGTAAACGGGAAGAATCGAGGACCCCCGCCATTCCCATCACTCTTTGGGGGGGTAAACCGGTCGCTTGCCAGACTAGATAGGTCATCACATCAAGGGGATTGGTGATGACGATAAAAATGGCTTCCGGAGAATACTTGAGGCATTTAGTGGCGGCCTCAACGACAATTTTGGCGTTAACATTCATGAGATCATCGCGACTCATGCCCGGTTTTCTGGCTAATCCAGCCGTAATCACGACAATATCCGAGCCTGCCGTGTCTTCGTAGTTATTAGTGCCAATAATCTCGCTGTCGTGCAGTTCTATGCCCTGGGCTTCCATCAGATCTAGGGCAATACCCTGGGGCAAACCATTGACGATATCGAGGAGAACCACATCGGCGAGGTTTTTTTCGGCGATGCGTTGGGCCAGGGTGCGTCCGACGTTGCCGGCACCAATAACCGAGACTCGGGGCGATTGACAGGGGATGGGTGTATCGTAGAAGTCAACCATGGTTTATGGATGAGGCAATATCCTCATCAGGCGGGTTCCAGTTGTTCGAGCTTTAGCCACACACTGGGGGTGGGAACATAGAATTTAATCAAAGCATAATCATCTTTTATATCCAAGACTTCTGCTGTTGAGTCGAACATATAACTGGGTAAACGGCGATCGCTGGCTAGGGCTTCGAGGCTGTTTTCTAGGTTTCCCGTCACCACGCGGACTAAAGCTCCTTTCTTAATTGTACCTGCCATGTTTTTCTCGTTGAATTTGCTGGGGGTTTCTCCCATAAATTGTTACATATTCGGGCGGGCCTCTGACAAGAGGGTGTGGGGTGTGGGAATTATAAATTATGAATTATGAAGTGGGGAGGTGGGGAAGTGGGGAAATTGAACTAAAACCCTAAAACCCTAAAACCCCAAAACCTGCCTCCTACCTTTTGCCTTAATTAAAACTCAACCCTTTGACCATAACTTAAGAGACTTTGTAGGGTTGCGAGGCGATTTTCCCAGACTTGTATTTGATAGCCAGATAAATCTTTTTGTCTGGACATCACGGACTTAAATTGATAGCTAAATCGCTTTAAAGCATTTTGAGTTAAAGTCAAATTGCGAGGGCTGGGATTAGTCGCTAATTGCTCTAATAGATTAGCCATTTCGTCCACTTCTTGCCCCCAAGTTTTTAAGGTTCGCTCCTCCATTGCTAATAAATTATTCATGATTAAAAAACTCCACTCTTGACGCAGGGAATTAAACCGCGCCGCTGCTGTTTTAAAGGGTTGACGGTGGGGTAAAGGTTCGGATTTTTTCGTAATTATCGATCCCTGAATGCGATTGAGAATTGTTTGCAAGTTGGGATTGAGATTTTCTGTGGCAAAAAGAGCGAATCCCGAAGTGGGAAGATTGCGAATAAATTGTAGTTGATCGATCATGACTTGATCGGGTACTTTTAACAGACGGATACCAGGTATAATCAGAGCATTTCCGGCAATTTGGCGATCAAATAAAGACTTAGTTTTATCTTCTAAAGTCCCTGTATCAAGAGCATAAGTCATTAAAAATATCAGGTCTATCCATTGATTTTGTCCCCATTCTTCCCAGTTTTGTTGAATACGATATAATCGTTCTTTTTGTTCCATGGGAAACACCGCCACCGACATTTTTAAGTGGGGGCGAATCTGTTTTAAGCTAGTAGAAACCTGCGAGACAAAAGTATCAACCTGACGGATTTTAAAGCTAGTCCATTGTTCCCATAAAGCACCCCGGGGATTTAAAGTAATGGGATCAACTCCTGTCATTTGTTTAAATAACCACCGGCTGGATTTACCATAACCATAGGTTTGATTAGAATCTTGACTCTGGAAGGGATAGCGAATATAATCTAACTGTAAGCCATCCACATCGTAATTCTTGACAATTTCCTCGTAAAGAGATAAAAGATAGTTCTGTAGGTCGGGATTAGCAGGATCAAAAAAGGCTTTTTTTGTGCCTTGACTATAATCAAAAGAACCACCACTTTTATTAGTTGCCCCCCAATCGGGATTACGGGATAAAACTGGTCCGAGATAATCCAATGGTTGCTCTAATACCTTATTATGAGCTTGATTAGCCGCCGCAAAAACCCACACCCAGGCGTGGATTTCCATATTGCGTTCATGGGCTAGTTTAACGGCAACTTTTAGGGGATCCCAACCTCTAGTTAAAGGGTTTTGTTCGGGGGCAACTTGACTGGGATAAATAGTATAACTAGCATTAACTGTCTCGAAAAAGACCACATTAATACCCGCTGCTGCCATGCGATCAAATACTTTAGCTAAATCGTCCTCATTTTTAGCTTGTACGATCGTGCCTCGATCTAACCACATTGCCCGTATTTCTGGTTGGGCAAATTGTCGATTAGTGGGATAATTATCCCAAAGACTTCGCCGCGCTTGTAACCAAAATTCCCGCGCTTGCGTATAGGAACCCTGGGCGATTAAATTCTGAAAATTATTCAAGGCTCCTTGAGCATTTTCTAGGGCTAAACGGAATCGTCTGGCTGTATCTGAGGTGGGGGAATTTTTCGCCCGATCATGAAATGCTTGTGCTAAGGATTTATCAGTATTGGATATATTACTATTACTGGCCTCTGCAGCTAAGAGAGTCGCCCCATAACGCCCGATTAATCCCTGCAATTCCGCCGTCATTTGGCTAATTTGTTGAGGAGTTAGACTTGCTCTGGGGGGAATTTGCTCGGTACTCGGACTTAATCTCGCCGTTTCATTACCTAAAGTTTCCGCAGTCGGGGGTAGAGGGCGACGGGTTGCGGTCGCAACGCGCTCGCTACGCGAGATCGCTGTTGGTGTATTATTAATATTATCAACTATTGTTGATTGTCCTTGACAATAGGGCGCAATTGTGCTAGGAGAAGAACTGCGATTAATGCCGTAGCGTTGCAGGGCGGTTTCTAGCCAAGCACTATCGAGGGCGAGATTAGCGACGGCATCGCTGCCCCAGCGCCAACCAAGAAAAATCGAGTTATTATTGAGGACAACGGCGGGGGGATTGTTGCGCGCCCCCCAGACGGCGACGGTTTGGCTATTAACTCCCGTGGGGATAACCACACCACCGAGGAGACTGCTGGCTAAAGGTTTTTGGTTTTTCAGTTCGCCTAAATTAGTCGGCCGCAGGGTGTAAGCTTGGGAGTGGGGATAGGCCCAGTAAGCTCCAAATAGCGATCGCAGTTGATCACGCACAGCAGCTTCCGAAAGATTCCCCGCCGGACCGGTGACGATAATTTTACCACCGCGATTCAGCCAACGACTCAAGACACTAGCTTGTAAACCGGAAATAGTCTCGACGTTGGGGATGATTAGGACTTTAATTTTATTTAAATCTGCGTCACTTTGCCACTGGTTACTCTGGAGAATGCAGTAATTAACCCCGACATTTTGCAAACGATCGGTGATATCTGTCCATTGATTGGCATTTTCTTGACTTTTTAACACTGCCACCGGTGTCGCTAAAACTGGGATCGGTAGCAAGACACCCACACAGGACAAAAGACAGGCAATTAGGGGCTTGTTAAAAAGATGATCAAGACGGAAGGACGATCCCAGCACGTTTTTTTCTCTTAATTTTTTTGGTTAACTCTTACTGATTTTACCCAACTTAGTCAAAAAAGAGTATCTTTGGGAACAAAAATTGCGTCTTAGCTGTCGGCAACAGGGTTTTAGGGTATTGGGGTTTTGCGGTTTTAGTTGAAATTCCCCATTCATAATTCATAATTCATAATTCATAATTCATAATTCCCCATCTCCCTACAACTGTAAAGACAACTGCCGAAAATGATCGCCGCGATGTTCAAAACTTTGGTATTGGTCAAAACTAGCGCAAGCGGGGGATAATAACACCACTTTAGCGGCTTTTGCTAGTCCTAGTTCGGCTGCGCGTTGAACTGCCCTGTCCATCGTTTCTACACATTCATAATCTTGATAACCTGCTGACTGTAAACGACGGGCAAAATCGGCGGCAGCGTCACCAATCAGCAGCACAGTGGCGACTTTTGCCTTAATTTCAGCGATCCAGGCCCGATCATCCCCTGCTTTCGCTTCTCCCCCCGCGATTAAAATCGCTGGACCCGGGACCGATTGTAAGCCCACGGCAGCGGCATCGTAGTTAGTTGCTTTACTATCATTAATAAAGTCTAGTCCTTTGTAAGTACAAATATACTCTAGACGATGGGCAACCCCAGGGAAAGTGGCGATCGCTTCAGTAATGGCTTTTTTCTCGATTCCTGCCAATCTAGCGGCGGCCACAGCCATAAGCAAATTCTGCTGATTGTGACTGCCCACCATTTTCAGGAGATTAACCGGGGCAATTAATTCCCCAAAAGCCACGATCCAGTTATCTTGCAGATAAACACCACGACTAGGATCGCCCAAAAGCGCATCTTTGCCCTGTACAGAAGTCCAGTAAGCTTGTTGCCATTGACTAACACCGATTTGACGCAGATAGGGATCATCACCGTTGAGGATTTGGCGATCGCTTCTTTGCAGTAAAGAGGCTTTAATCTGATAATAATTTTCCAGGGTTTGATGACGACTGAGGTGATCGGGGGTAAAAGTTGTCCAGATGCCGATTTTCGGCGATAAATCCCGACTAGACTCGATCTGATAACTACTAATCTCTGCAATAATCCAATCGTATTTATCGGCTTTTAAAGCCAATTCACAGGCAGCATAGCCGATATTACCGCAGGAAGGGGCATTTAACCCCGCTTTTTGAAAAATAGCGGCGCAGAGGGCGGTGGTGGTGGTTTTACCGTTAGTTCCCGTAATCCCCAACCAAGGAGAAGATTGCAGATAACGCCAAGCTAATTCTAATTCTCCGATCGTATCGATGCCTTTTTCTCTGGCAGTAATTAAAATCGGGGCATCCCAAGGCACGCCGGGGCTAACCACAATAAGATTAGGCAAGTCCGAAGCCTCTAGACTGAGATTTTGACCAAGATTGACGATAATTCCTTCCCTTTCCAGATTGGTTTTGGTTGCTTGTAGGCCGGGAGAATCAGAGCGATCGCTTAATGTCACCTGCCAACCATCCCGTTTTAAGCATCTTGCCGCTGCTATTCCCGATCTTCCCAATCCAATAATCGCCGCTTTCGCCATCTTGTTGCCACTCTACTCAAGAGTCAATTTTTAGCAATCTCTATCCTACTGTGGATTGTGACCTTATTTCTGCCCCTAGATCAGCGATACTCTTAGTCTATTCTGTCTGCTCCTTGCAGTATAATAAAATAGAATGCTTATAATTTAGTCCTTGAACTGACAAAAATTAGTATGAATATTCAACTAAAACCCAATCAAGAAAAATTTATCGAAGAACAGTTAAAAAGTGGCAGATTTGATAATGTAGAGCAGCTCATAGATACCGCTTTACACTTGCTGTCCAACATCAATGAAGATTATTTACAATGGCGAGAAGAAACTGGTCATCAAATTGATATTGCTGTAGCTGAATTAGACCATGGGGAAGGATTAGAGGTCGAAACAGTTATCAACAATATTCTAGAAAAATTTCAGAAAGAGCGTAAACCCTAATCATGAATCGTTATATTATTGCCCCATCAGCCAGTCAAGATTTAAACAAGATTGCTGATTATTTTTTAGCGGTAAACGTGGAAGCTGGGGAAAAACTATTGATAAAATTTTCCCAAAAGTGTCAACAATTAGCACAATTTCCCAATTGAGGACGTAGTTACAGTCATATTAGACCGTCCTTGAGAGGGTTGCCTTTAGATGGATATATTATTTTCTATCGAGTTATTGATGACACAGTAGAGATTTTAAGAATAGTTAGCGGTCGTCAAGACTTAGAAGCTTTATTCTCCGAGATAAAATAAATCCCTAGCAAAAATCCAGCAGAATTGAGCAGACTCCAAGACCTTTCAATTGGTATGATTGCCTTTCCTAGCTGATGGCTGACGGCTGACGGCCGACAACTGAATTATAAAACTATTTCCCCTAGGAAAACAAAATTCTCTCCCTTGCGTCTAAATCGATAAAATAAATGCAAGTACGATCTCCATAACAAGGCTCCTTATTTATGAATCTAAAATCATCCTTAAAATTTACCCTACTGTTTTCACTTCTGGGGGGTTGTCTCCTGACGACACCCAGTCAAGCAACTCTCTTTGAACAACGAGAAGTTAATCAAGAGGATTTTATCGCTATTGCCCGTCCCTACGGTAACGGTAAATACGATTTACTGATTTTGCAACAAATCCCCGGGAAACGCCAATGTTGGGCGGTAAATGGCACAGAACCGACCATTGTTCAGCCTCTCCTCCTCGATTTCGATTTTACCGGCAGTTGTGAACGGGCCACCGACAGTAACGGTTATTCCCTTCGCATTCAGGGCAAAGATTACGGTTTAGAATACCTGCTGCGTATCGTACAACGCAACGGGGAATTAGTCCTCGTGGGAACCCCACGCAATCCCAGACAATCGGAGGTAATTATTGGACGGACAAAAGGTTTAGGGACCGGTTTAATCCAAATTTATCTCATCGATGGCTGGCGCTTTACTAAACGCAGTCTAGCCGGTCAAAATCTCAGTCATATCTATCTAACTGCCGATAGTCCCAGTTTCAATCCTCCCCCGGAATTACTCGCGGGTACCCAATCGTCTATCCCCCCCACACCCCCCCCCAGAGAATCCGTGAAAGCAGAAACACCTGTTAGTCCTTCCAGTGATCCCGAAGTGCGAGAATATACTTTTACCGCTGCAGAAACAGCAGTACGAAGCACTCCTCAGCCATTGGTCACTAATCGAGTACCAGAGTCAAATTTAACGCCACAGCCGACCGTTAGCCCTAATTTACCCCCCCTGACTCCTCCCAATGCTCAGAATAATAATGCAATTGTACCACCCCCGCCACCGCGCAACCTAGGCAATCCCAGAAGTTTATCAGACGTAATCACTTTTAATCGGGCTGCCCCTAATCCCAGTAGTGGTAATACTGGTAATACTGGTAATACTGGCCGCAAAGGCTTTAAAGTAGTAATTGAAGCTAAAACCGAGAGCGATCGCAGCAAAGTTCGTTCTCTCTATCCCGACGCTTTCCCCACTTCCCACCAAGGTCGTCGCGTCTGGCAAATAGGCGCGTTTAGTAGTCGTGATAAGGCTGAAAACGCTTTACAAAGTCTTGCCCCCCTGCGCGGATCGATCGTACCATTTTAGTGAACGCTGGAACTGCGGAACAGAGAGTGGATAGGGGAAATGGGGGAGTGGGGGAGTGGGGAAATGGGGAAATGGGGAAATGGGGAAATGGGGGAGTGGGGAAATGGGGAAATGGGGAAGTGGAGCATTTGGCTGAAATTTCCCTAAACCCCCAAACCCCCAAAACCCTAAAACCCCAACTCTCAACTCTCAACTCTCAACTCCGGCCTCCTGACTTCTAGAGCAACTGATAACTGATAACTGATAACTGATAACTGAAAACATGGAAATATCAGAACTAAAAAAAGGTATCGAGATAGTAGGATCGCGCCTGGGTAAAACCCAGGACTATCTTTGACTTACCCACTTTAAGGGCCAAAATTAAAGACTTAGAACAGGTGGCAGCCGTCCCCACTTTTTGGGATAATCCCGATACTGCTCAAAAAACCCTGCAAGAACTAAACGAATGTAAATCTTCTTTAGAATCCTATCAGGGTTGGTGTGGACAATTAGAAGATACTAAGGCAATTATCGAGTTATTAGAATTAGAATCCGATCGAGCTTTACTAGAAGAAGCGACGGACAATTTAACTCATTTACAGCATGACCTCGATCGCTGGGAATTGCAACAGCTTTTAAATGGTCCCTACGACGCAAAAGGAGCGGTTTTAACGATTAATGCGGGGGCCGGGGGAACTGATGCCCAAGATTGGACAGAAATGCTCCTGAGAATGTATTCTCGCTGGGCCGAGAAACAGGGATATAAAGTCACTTTAGCGGAAATATCAGAAGGAGATGAAGCGGGAATTAAATCGGTGACAATTGAAATTGCCGGAACTTATGCTTACGGTTATCTGAAAGGAGAAAAAGGCACCCATCGGTTAGTCAGAATTTCCCCTTTTAATGCTAATGGTAAACGTCAAACCAGTTTCGCCGGGGTGGAAGTGATGCCAATTTTGGGTGATGATGCGGTGAGGGTAGAAATTCCCGATAAAGATTTAGAAATTACCACCACTAGATCCGGGGGAAAAGGTGGACAAAATGTTAATAAAGTGGAAACTGCCGTGCGTGTAGTTCATCTTCCCACAGGTATCGCTGTGCGTTGTACCCAAGAGCGATCGCAATTACAAAATAAAGAAAAAGCCCTAGCTTTATTAAAAGCGAAATTGTTAATTATCGCTCGGGAACAACAGGCTCAAGCGATCGCCGAAATTCGCGGCGATATGGTGGAGGCCGCTTGGGGCAATCAAATCCGTAACTATGTTTTTCATCCCTATCAATTAGTTAAGGATCTCCGTAGTAATGTGGAAACCACCGATGTTACTGGGGTAATGAATGGGGATTTAGATAGCTTTATTGAAGCCTATTTACGTTTGGGGGGTGGAGTTTAAAGAAATGTATCGCCGTTGTCGTCCACAAGTCCCACTCTGGTGTGGAAGTGATGATAAAATCTCCTCTTGGAAAAATGTCGATTTGCGTTAAAACACTTTTTTGCTTGCTGCATAAGGGTTTCGCCGATTTGACATCCCTAAAATGGATTTGCGTTAAAGCACTTTTTAGCCTTTCGACTTCGCCCAGGGCTAGTCTAGGCCCAAAAGGGGAGATAACGAGCATAACGAGTTGATTTAGATTCAGATTCGTCGGATTTAATCAGTCCCGCTTCTTTAGTTGCACCGATTAGTAGAGACACAGTGGCAGCTCTTGACTCGTCTAAATGAAATCGCTCTCTTAAGCTCTGGTTAGACATCCGTTGATTATTGATATATAGGAGACAACAGTGCTGATAACAAGCGCGAATACGGTCAGATTGACTCATTTTGCCAAAATCCTGATGAGCGAATAGGATAGAAGTTGTTCGGATCTCACCTACTCTAAAATCTGGTGCGGGAAGTTGAAATTTCTCGGCAGCGGAAATAACTTTATCAATACCACTGCCCTTTTCTTCACAAATGCCAAAACGACGCATTATGTCAGCTAATTGCTCATTACGGGAGCGATATTCGTCTATAAAGCGTTCTACTTTGATAAAAGGAATACCAGGGTTAGAGATTTCTACTCGATCATCATACATTTCAATCATCACCGAAGCACCTGTAGTGAGAAAGTCCTGATGAATCAAAGCATTGGCGATGAGTTCTCGCAAAGCTTGTTTAGGAAACATTTTCACTTCTTCCCTAAGAACCTCCTCGATGATGCGATTTTGAGGGGCTAAATCGTGGACAAAATTAACTAAACCCTCAAAACCCACAGCATATCCCTTAATTCCTGTCTGTTCCAGCCGAGTTTTAATTTTACCTGTTCCCTCATAGATAATCACTCGAGCTGCTTTACGGGCTAAGGTAGGGGAAAAGCTCTCAAGTTGTTTGGCCAGAAGAATGGCAGATAAATTAGGAATTGTCCAACCTTTTGATGTTTTGTCAAGGAGTTGATCGCCTTGTAACCTTTCTAGAACAGCATCACGATGGCTAGGATAAGGAAGCTTGAGCAATTTAAAGTAGGTTTGGGTGTCGAGTAGGTCAATAACCTCATCTGGACTAGCATGAAAGCAAGCGGATTGACAAAACCAATCTTGTTGATCTTCAGCAAAAATGCGCTTAAGCAGATCAGGTGTCATGGGTACTAAGTCTTCCCCTGCTCGCATTAGATAAGCGCCTTCAAAGGCGATAGGTTGTCCTGTGGGACGGGTTGGCACTTCAAAAACCAAGACACGACCATCAGGGGGGGCCAATTCGGTGATTTCCACGCGCAAGCGAAGTTTTTCCACGATTTGGGCTTTTATTTTGTTAATTGCTTCGGGTGTAGGAAAGGCTTCTGAACCAACAATTTTACGGGGACGTTTATCGGTAACACCTAAGATAAAATAGCCACCTCCTTCATTAGCAAGAGCGACGCAATATTTTAACAGTTTGTTTGTATCAAATTGATTTTTAGCCTGTTTAAATTCTAGTCGCTCATTTTCCACTGGGGCATTTAACCAACCTTCTAGGGTCTCTAGGTTTATCATGCAGTAATCTCCTTCAGGGTGGGAATTTACGTTTAGGGGAGAACAGTGCAGGTTATACTGATTCCTAAGATGAGAGCAGCTCTATTTTCTCGCAAATTCTGTTCTTATTGGCTTGTCAAGCTCTTTGTCCTCTACTAAGAAGAAAAATCAATGGTTATTATCGAGATTACCAATGTGGAAGAAATATTAAGCGCAAAAATTGGCTCTTTCGCCGCTAAAATCGTCCAAGCTCTAGCAGATGATGAAGGGAAAGTGGAAGAGGTTCTCATCAAAGAATTACAGGCTAATTTTCAGGAAAGGGGGATTAAAGCTAATCTGTTTAGCGTCACTGGGTTAGATATGCTCGGCAATGGCAGGCTAGAAGTTAACGTTAATGTTCGTTCTGCTAATATGATGTCCTAAGAGATAAAATCGCCAATGGTTGGGTTAAATATAGTTAAACCCAACCTTATTTTGGTAGTTACCGTCAAAAGCAATTGCAGCGAAGATTGGGGTTATAATAAACCAACAAAATGTAACGGTCCTTGACCGGTAATTAATTCGATAATAATTGCCAGAAAACCGATCATCGCTAATCGACCATTCCACACCTCGGCTGCCGTGGTCATACCCCATTCCCAACGCTCTTGGGGATACATTTTCATATTAGCTTTCGGACGGGTAATTTGCTCGAAAGTGGTGGGTTTTTCCTCTAGGGATTTGACCACTAACTGGGAGAGAGATTCGATAAACATCGGGTGAGTGTTAAGAGCCGGTACTCGCTGAAAATGTTCAATTCCCGCTTCTTCCGCCACTTCTCGGTACTCTATGTCGATTTCTTGCAGGGTTTCGATATGTTCCGAGACAAAGCTAATCGGCACGACCAATAAATGCTTAATTCCCTGCTCTCCCAACTCTTTTAAAGCATCTTCAGTGTAGGGTTTTAGCCATTCCACCGGACCGACGCGACTTTGATAGGCTAAAGTGTACTGATTGGGTCGGTTTAGAGTACGCATGATCGCCCTAGTGCATTCTTCAATTTCCCTTTGATAGGGATCTCCCGCTTCCTCCACATAACTTTGGGGGACACCATGGGCGCTAAAAAAGATATGTACTTGATCAGGATTAGCACACTGTTCTAACTCTCGCACAATCAGATCCGCCATAGCACTCAGATAAGTGGGATGATCGTACCAAGAGGGGATGAGAGTATATTCCGTTAAACGCAGATAGGGATCCTGTTGCCACATTTCCTCCAGCACACGAAAACTGGAACCACTGGTGCTGATGGAAAATTGGGGATAAAGGGGCAGAATAACTAATTTTTTGATATGATCCCGTTTAATCCGCTCGATCGCTTCTTCGGTGAAGGGATTCCAGTAACGCATCCCAATATAAACGCTCACCTCGCGGCCCATTTCCGCGAGACGTTGTTGCAGTGCCGTGGCCTGTGCTTCCGTAATCTTGAGTAAAGGAGAGCCACCACCGATCTGACGGTAATTTTCCTGGGATTTACTCGCTCTTAGCGTCGATATTAACCAAGCTAACGGTTTTTGTAATCCTTTGATCGGTAAACGGATGATTTCTGGGTCAGAAAAAAGGTTAAATAGAAAAGGACGCACATCCTCTAACCGCTCCGGCCCACCCAAATTTAATAATAAAACGCCAACGCGACCCATAGTGTTAACAGATAATTTTTAAATTTTCAGATTCTTTACCAAGTTTAACAATATATCGGTGGAACCGTTAAAACAAATTACAGGCTACAGAGAACTTAATCAAATCTTGGAGGTTGATCTTGGCGACAATTTTACGTCCCCTCAGTTATCAATATCAATGGCTTTACGATGGTATCTCCCGTCTGGCTGCCCTAGCAGTGGGTGGGGAGTCCCGTTTTCGGCAATTGGCCCTAGAAGGTTTAAAAATAGCTAAAAATGACTCTATCCTCGATCTCTGTTGTGGTGCGGGTCAAACCACCCGTTATTTAGTACCCCTATCCGATCGCTGTGTCGGTTTAGATGTTTCTCCCCGGGCCCTGGAGCGAGCTAGTTTAGCGGTGCCACAAGCGCATTATGTGGAGGGATTAGCCGAAAAAATGCCCTTTAGTGCCGGAGAATTCGCCTTTGTTCATACTAGCGCCGCTCTCCACGAAATGGAACCGGAGCAGTTAGAGGAAATCCTGAAAGAAGTGTATCGAGTTCTCAGACCGGGGGGAATTTTTGCCCTCGTGGATTTTCATCGACCCACTAACCCGCTTTTTTGGCCTTCTTTAGCCCTATTTTTGCAATTATTTGAAACCGATACCGCTTGGCAGTTTATCGATAGGGACCTGATCCGATCTTTACAGGCGATCGGTTTTCGTGATTGTCAACAAAAATTATACGCTGGTGGTAGTTTACAGGTGATACAAGCGGTCAAGTGAAGGGATCGACCAGGCATTATTTTCAGGGGCAGTCGGTCATTTATACTGAATAAGGCAACGGTTTTTTAATCAAGCTGAGTTCGAGCGACTCGCTGCCAGTTATTTTTGAGAAGTTAATGACTAGAGCAAAAATTCTACAACCTGATTTAATTTTAGGGGATACGATTCTCGGACTCAGTCTGGAGATTTTGAGTCAGCATCAGATTAAGGGATTGATTCTTGATGTGGACGATACCCTTGTTCCCCTCCAGGAAACGACGGTTTCTGACGATTTACAGCGTTGGGTCGATTCCTTGCGTCTTTATCTACCGATTTGGTTGGTAAGCAATAATCTGAGCGAAAATCGCATCGGTGCGATCGCTGATAATTTACAACTTCCCTACCTTCTCGGTGCGGTGAAACCCTCTCGACGCAAACTCCGGCAAGCGATGGCAGCCATGGGACTTCCCCCCCAACAAATTGCTATGGTTGGCGATCGCTTGTTTACCGATGTTTTAGCGGGAAATCGTCTGGGAATGTTTACCATTCTGGTGAAACCAATGGTAAATCCTTTGACGGGGGGGCAAGCTTATCCAATCCACGATTTTGAGGTGTGGATATCAGAAATTCTCGGCGTTTCGCTACATCCGCAGCATTACTTAATAAAACCTGACCAATCCTCACAAAAGTAAATATTAAAAAATACTTAAGTATAGAGGAAACGATGGAAAAGTAGGAAATACTATAGACAATTTGAAATGAGGTCAGCCGAGATAAAGACCTTAAATATATGAAAGTCAGTAGATAGAAGGTGCCAGTTTTTGCGGATATACGCCAAAAGCTGGCCCTACTGTTTTTGAGTTTTATCTGTTTGGATGTCATACTATAGCGGTTCTCACACTATGTGGCACAGTTAAACCTTTGCTGATAAAGCTTTTTAACATCGATAATGTACCTCTTGCGAACAGGAAACGCTATAAATCCAGTTATTAAAGACTGATTATTTATTCTCCCTTTTGCATGAGTGCCTGTCCTGATATGTAGCCTATACTCAACGGATTTAGGATCACATTACCGTGCGCTGTTATCGAAAAAATCAATCATTGCCCGAAGAAGATCAAACCAGAGGATGATAGAAAAGTTAGAATTACCCTTGCAACTATGACCCTAGATATTATCCCCGAAGGGGAAGAACGCAAAGTAGAGGCTGTCAGTAGTGCCGCCATTGATGGTGCGCCGATCGCCTATATTGTCGTCTTAGCGGCCATTGTCACCACCCTTTCTTTTATTCCCTTCTCCATTGTCCTCGCTTCCGGCGGTAGTATGCCCCTCAGTCAAGCGGTTTTTCCCCTTTTGGGTTGGTTACTCGGCCCGATCGCTGGGGCGATCGCTAGCGGCATTGGGGCCTTAATTGGGGCTTTCCTTGCCCCCTACACGGCAGGAATTCCCGCTATTTCGGTCTTTGGGGCTATTTTGTCTAGTTTTGTGGCGGGAACGATGGTTTTAGGCAAAAAACGCCGTTATTGGTGGTTAGGATTAACGTTAATTTTTCTGATTCCCCTGTTTATCTACGCTAACCGGGCGATCGGACTGAACGGCATTTCGCCACGAGTCTTTATCGCCGGGGCTTTCGTCGACTGGTCGGCTTTGGTATTATTTATCCTGCCAACCCGGACTCTTTTTACCCATTGGATCAAAGGTAATAATTTAGCTCTAGGAGCTGCGGGAATTTTTGGGGGGACTTGGACCGCCAGCGGCCTCTCCCATTTAGGGGTCGTCGCCATTACCTACTCGATTTTTAACTGGCCTGAAGAAGTCTGGATCGCTTTAATTCCGATCATTCCCGTAGAAAATCTGATTCGTTCCCTCGTCGGTATGGTGATCGGTTGTGGTGTTATTGCCGGTTTACGGGCGATCGGTCTGGTCAAATCACGGGAGGCGATCTACTAGGTAGGAGCTGCTGAAAAAGTTTTTCGGTGGGGGTTGGGGGTTGGGGGTTGGGGGTTGGGGGTTGGGGGTTGGGGGTTGGGGTGTGGGGTGTAGGGGCGGACTCAACAGCAAGAATTGCCAGGTTGCGTCCAACCCTCCACCGAAAAAAAGAGAACTAGCGTTTTAGCCAACTCATCATCGCCCGCAGATCTTGGCCGACTTCTTCGATCGAATGTTCTGCTTCTTGACGACGCATAGCGGTGAACCCCGGTTTACCTGCTTGATTTTCGAGTACAAACTCTCTGGCGAATTGTCCCGATTGAATTTCCCCGAGGATTTTCCGCATTTCGGCCTTAGTCGCTTCCGTCACCACCCGCGGACCGCGAGTATAGTCACCGTACTCGGCTGTATTGGAAATACTATCGCGCATTTTGGCTAAACCGCCCTCGACGATCAGATCGACAATCAGTTTCACTTCATGTAAACACTCAAAATAGGCTAATTCGGGCTGATAACCAGCTTCCACGAGGGTTTCAAAGCCGGCCTTAATTAAAGCACTTAAACCGCCGCATAATACTGCTTGTTCGCCAAAAAGGTCGGTTTCTGTCTCCTCGCGGAAAGTAGTTTCCAAGACCCCGGCCCGAGTGCCACCGATACCTTTAGCGTAGGCCATTGCCCGATCGCGTGCCTGGCCAGTAGCATCTTGATAGACGGCGAATAAACAGGGGACCCCTTGACCTTGTTCGTAGGTGCGACGGACGAGATGGCCCGGTCCTTTGGGTGCGACCATAACCACATCGACATTATCCGGGGGAACTACTTGACCAAAATGAATATTAAAGCCGTGGGCAAAAGATAACACCTTGCCTTCGCTTAAATTCGGAGCAATTTCGTTGAGATAAATCGTTTTCTGTACTTCATCCGGTAAGAGGATCATGATCCAGTCAGCAATTTTAGCGGCTTCGGCCACATCATAAACTGGAATACCAGCTTCTTTGGCTTTGATTGCCGATTTACTGCCGGGATATAGACCAACAATCACATTAACGCCACTATCCTTGAGATTTAATGCGTGGGCATGACCCTGGGAACCATAACCAATAATAGCGATCGTTTTTCCCGCTAATAAATCTAAATTGGCATCCTCGTTATAGTACATTTGTGCCATCAAACTCGCTCCTTAACTTCTTTTGTCACTGTGCAAACTCCTAATTATACGGGAAAATCACGCCTGTCAGAAGCATTCGCTCGCCTATTTCTGGGAGTCAAGAAAAAATAGTGCCTAGAAAAATTCAAATTTTCTGGAGATATTTGGGTAATCTAACTAACGAAGGCGAATTTTTCTGGAGTAGGAAACGAGATGGAGCGGTTAACTAGGTTTTTTGTCTAGACTTGGTTCTTTCACCAAAATTGATTACAATATCACCATCAATAGGCACTTCCTCTCCTCTCACCCAGTCAAGATTAACCTCGCTCTGAACACAGATAATCGGGTTAGCATTTAGTAGAGGAATAGCGGCTCTCCTCCTCGATTTTCACCTTTTCTGGGTGATTTACCCAGTCAGGATCGTTTATAGACTGATTTACTGCCTTGATCGACCCTAGATAAAATCAGGTCAAAAAATTATTGGCTTTGTTGATCACCAATCCCCTTAGGTCTGCCCAAGAAAATCTATGGTAAGTTTTTTTAAGAAGCTATTGACAAAAAAAAATCAAGGTGTTGGGTTAGAGATTACCCCAGAACGGATTAACGTCGCTCAGATCGCCAAACAGGGACAAAATTATCAATTAGTTAAATATTGCTGGTCGGATATCCCGGAAGGCATCTTTGAGGAGGGAAAAATCGTCGATTCCCCCGCTTTAGCGGAATTAATCCAAGAAGTCCTCAAGGAGAATAAAATTAACAGCAAACGAGTCGCTACTGGTGTGCCGATGCGGGAGTCAATTATCCGGATTATCCCGATTCCCTCGGAATTGGACGATCAGGAATTGCGCGATCTGGTCTTAAATCATGAGGCTAGTTTATACCTTCCCTATCCTCGCGAGGAAGTGGATCTCGACTACCAAAAACTGGGCTACTTTCAGGATGAAGACGGGATCGAAAAAGTGCAGGTTTTGCTGGTAGCCACTCGTCGGGAGATTACCGATGCCTATATGGAAACCTTCCAACAGGCAGGATTAGAGGTAGATGTGCTAGAAATTAATAGTTTTGCCCTAATTCGGACGATTCGCGAGCATTTGCGGCAGTTTAGTTCCAATGAAGCTGCCGTCATTGTTGATATAGAATTTGATAACACGGAAATTGCCATCGTGGTGGATGGGGTTCCCCAATTTTCCCGCACTGTACCCATCGGCACTTTCCAGCTACAAAATGCCCTCTCCAGGGCGATGAATTTGCCCACCTCCCGCAGTCCTGAGATTCTTTTGGGCATGACAATCCCGATTACTGCCTTTGATAGTCTTAGCACCAATACCGGCACTTCCGGAGTCCCTACTAACGCCGGGATGACGGCACTGATGAGGGTTTTAGGGGAATTAACCGATGAATTGCGGCGCTCGATTAATTTCTATCTTAACCAAAGCGATGAACTGGAAATCGTCCAGTTACTTTTAGCAGGTCCCGGGGGCGGTTTAGCACAACTAGACGAATATTTTACTCAACGTCTCAGCGTCCCCACCATGGCAATCGATCCGATCGCATCATTGAACTTAGACACAACTCAAGAGATTCCTAATACCGAAAGACCTGGATTAGGAACAGTTCTCGGTTTAGGATTACGGGAGGTATAGACAAAAAGTATGTATAGTCTTGACGTTAATTTTCTCAAGGATCGCCATCTTAAGCAAACGGGGAAAGGAACCCCCACAGCCAAGATTTCCACCGCTATTAACCTGCGTAAACAAACACCCCTGTGGATTGGTGTGGCAGTGGGGGCCGGATTATTGACACTGACGGGATTACTCGGTTTAATCGTCGGTTGGCAAACCGGCGAAACTCAGGCCCTAATTCAGCAACTGGACGGGGAATTAGGTCAACTGCAAGTCCAAAGTAAAAAGCTAGAAGACCTGAGAGGGCAATTAAAGATGTTAGAAGGAGACAATAAAGCTCTAGTAGATGTATTCAATCAGATTAGTCCTTGGTCAGCCATTCTCCAAGAAATTCGTCAACAAACTCCCCCTAGCGTCCAGCTAACCAGTGTGCAGCAGGTGGAGGTTCCCGCTGCCCCGAATCAAGGGCAACCCAATCGGGCTACTCGCTTAAAAATCAGTGGTTTTGCCAGTAATTACGAAGCAGTCAATGATTATCTCTTAACCCTACAAGCTTCTCCTTTTTTACAGGGTAAGCAAACGGTGATCGAAAGTGCTGCCCTGGCCGATTTACCCGTAGAGGTGGAAAATCAGTACAAAAATATTAATGTCACTTTCCCGCAAGTGGTTCAATTTGTGATCACCGCCCAATTAAGTGATACTCCCGCTACCCAACAACTGCCCAATCTGGCCCGGAATGGAGCGATCGGAGTTATTACTAGGATTAATACTCTCAAACGCCAAGGAGCTATTCAACCATGACCTTTACCGAAGAATTTGAAGATCGGGAATTAGAGGAATTTGACGAGTATCCCATCGCTTTCGGGATAACTTTTACTCCCCGCAATAGTGGCATCGCTGTCGCTGTGCTAGGTTTACTTGGCTCTTTCTATCTGCTTTTTAACTGGGTGATGCCTGCTTATAATGCCTTGCAACAGTTGCAAAACGATGCAGCCGGCAAACAACAACAGGTAGATCAACAAAAAAGCGGTCTCGGACCGGCAGAATTCCCAAAAATTGAGAGTCAGCTGCAACAAAAAAAAGCTATTAAACAGCAAATACTCTCGCTTTTTGCTAAAGAAAAGGACTTAAGCACTATTCTCTTAGATATTAGTAATATCTTTAAGTCTCGCAATGTTAAGCTGATTAGTTTCCAACCCCAACGACTAGAACCAGTGGTGGTCTCCGATGGTTCCCTCGGTAGTGCGGCTAATAATAAGCTCAAACGTCAAACTTTTAACGTCAAGATCGAAGGGGACTATGCTAACACTCAAGAGGTGATTCGGGATTTAGAAAGATTACAGCCGCTTATTTTGCTCAACAGTCTCAATACCCAGATGGAAAAGCAAGGATCGGCGGTTAAAGTGGTTAGTACTGGCAACAATAAAGCCACTATCGTTCCCCAACCTGATCAACCCGTGACCACGACTTTTCTTCTCAATGTAATTATTCCTCTCAGTGCCGCCGAATTAGCGAAATTAGCGTCACCCCCACCCCCCAAAGGTCAACCCCGCTCCAAAGGTCAACCCCCCGCTAGTCCGTCCCAATAATAGTCTTCAATCTGGTGTGAGTATTGCGTTTTTTGTCCGTTGAATCCCGTAATCGTTGAGGAGTGAAGTTAAAGTGAATCCGTCCCGTTATGCCCTGTTTATCCCCCCAATGGCCTCGTTTTTATTGATGGCTCCCCTGAGCGCTTTGGCCGAAACTCCCATTTCCTTCCATGGTTCAGAGTTAAAATCTTTTACATCAAAAGTTGAATTTTTGCAAGAGTTTAGTCAAGAAAATTTACAAAAGTCGCCAAATCAGCTTGTCCCTTCCAGCGCAGCCGTACAAAAGGAAATGAGCGATCGCATTTTAGCCAGTGAAAAACTGCTCGCCCAAAGTGCGCCCCTTGTCCCCAATCCTGAAATTATTATTCAAGGCGCACCCCAAACCCCCGGCGCTCCCACCCTACCCCGGGCTGTCGCCCCACCGGTGGGAGATATTGCCATCTCTAACATCGATGCTAGTGCCGAAAAGGTCAAATTCGAGCGTAATATCACCGTACCTCGTGTTTTACTGCGGGAAGCTTCCGCTAGAGAAGTGTTAATGACCCTTGCTAACTATGCCGGTTATAACGTCGTTTTCACCAGCGCCCAGGGGGAAACTAACGCCACCTCTCAGACAGTTTCCTTGGAATTTACTAACGAATCGGTGGAAAACATTTTTAACGCCGTATTGTTAATTTCCGGACTCCAGGCCAACCGTCAGGGGACAACTATCTTTGTCGGGGCGCAATTACCCCAGGGCGCTCGTAATTTGATTAGCCGCACCCTGCGTCTCAACCAAGTTAAAGCCGTTAATGCCGCCACTTTCCTCGCCACCCAAGGGGCAGAATACCAGCGTTTAGTCTCGAAAACCGAGGATATCGTCGATCCCCTCACTGGACGGGTCATCGGTCGCCGGGATGTTCCCGCCACCCTAGAGGCACTGAAACCCCAAAACACAGAAGGCTCAAAAGCTGCCCTACTTTTAACCGGTCTAAGAATTGCCGCCGATGATCGCCTTAATTCTATTAATTTAATTGGCGAAGCGCGGCAAGTCCAGATCGCCACCTCTTTATTAACCCAACTGGATGCCCGTCGCCGTCAGGTGGTGGTTAATGTCAAAGTTATTGATGTTAACCTGCTCAATACAGACCGTTTTAACAGTAGTTTTTCCTTCGGTTTTAACGATGGTTTCTTCGTTCAAGATAACGGGGCAGCAGTGCTGAACTTTGGTAATATGAACCCACCCAGTAGTGGGACTGTCTCCAGACCGGGGGCTTTTGCACAGCCTGTTGTGCCGATTTTTGATATCATATCGGGTACGGGGACAGCAGAAATTCAACCTTTTCTTGACATTCAGAATGGCGCTCCCTTTGGCCGTGTTAACCAGGGACTGAATGACTTTGTAGGGGGTCTAACACCCTACGCACGCCCTAGTTTTGGTCGCACTGTTAACCCCTTCCAACCCGGTTTGAGTGATGTTAATATTGACCCAGAGACGGGAATAGTAGAGTACGAATACGAACCCCCGACCCTCTTCCAATATCCCCAAAAATTCTTGATGACCCTGCAAGCGTCAATTCAGACAGGAAATGCCAAGATTCTTACCGATCCCTCGCTGGTAGTACAGGAAGGTCAACAGGCCACCGTTAAGCTTACCGAGAAAGTGCTAGAAAGTGTGGAGACAAGTGTAGATCCTCTCAGTGGCGAACGCACCACTGTCCCTGTACTGGCCGATGCTGGATTAACTTTAGCGGTAAATGTCGATCAGGTGGATGATAACGGTTTTATTTCCCTGTCGGTTAGCCCTACCATCGCCTCTCCGGGGTCTCCAATTCAATTTAATAGCGGTGGTCTGACAATCAACACCCTTACCCCTCTGATTCGTCGGGAATTAACTTCTGGTTTAATTCGTCTCCGGGATGGACAGAGTTTAATTCTTTCTGGCATTATCCAAGAACGCCAACAGAGTTCTGAGACAAAAGTGCCGATTTTAGGGGATATTCCCATTTTAGGAGCTTTATTCCGCAGTCGTACCAATCGCAATGATCGCTCGGAGGTGATTATTCTCCTCACTCCCAAAATCATGGAAGATACGGCCACCTCTACCCTCGGCATCAACTATCAACCGGGACAAGATGCGGCGGAAATGCTTCAGCGTCAAGGTTTCCCCGTACAACCGCGACAGTAATCAGTTATCAGTAATCAGTTATCAGTTATATATTTTTAGGGATTGCCAATGAGAGTTATCACCAGCCTAAAGGGGTGACAGGCAGATTGAAAGTGAAACAGGGTGTGGGGGCTAGGGTGTAGGGAAAAACCTTGAGACCTTCCCCTGTCAGGAGAACGAGAGAATGAGGTTTACGCTGACAGCCTTTCTCAGATAGATGAGGTACAATAGCAACAGTGTGTGAACCAATTACGAAGGTCTTTTTCCGAGACTTGCTTAAAAGCCTCTTCCAAAGCTTCATCATATTAAGTAGTCGTGCAAAATTAATTTCCTAGTCGAGACTCCGAGACAGGAGACAGGAGACAGGAGACGGGAGACGGGAGACGGGAGACGGGAGACAGCTATTAGGGATCGGATTTGAGTTTTCAGTTCACTGTTTCCTCACACCAGAATTCTGACGGAGTAGTGGCTTAGATGTGTAATTAGGGCGGCTCTTCTGGTTTCTGTGTGGAAACGAGGTCTATACTGATAGAATATCCGCAAAATAGTCCTAAAAGTCTTGCCCAATAAGCACTTGAGGATTCCATAAGCAAAAATTATCACACAAAGTCGAGAAGAGCCTTAGGGCTTGCTGAATAATGGTAAAACCCTTTTAAAATAAGGCTTTTGACCTGTTAAAATCCGATGTTAGTGCAAGAAAATAGGATTGGGACTTTCAAAAACCTTGCATTATCCTTCTTGTAGTACATAACTTGGTACAAAAAACAAGGGCAACAAAGCCTGAAACGACCGGCTCCTGACGACCGGCTACTGACTCCTACCCCCAGGAAAAACTTTTTCAGCAAACCCTAATTAATTTTGCGCGCGGTACTTATAGCACGGGACAACTTCCGATTTTTAACCATTCCTGATGTGTTTCGAGTGTCTTTAATCTTTGCGTGGATTTTAGCTACTCGTTTTCTGGCTTTTTCCCGTCGGTTACTTCCTTTCTGTTTTCTAGAAAGGTTTTTCTGTGCCTTTCTTAGTCGTTTCAATCGTTTCTTTAACGGTTTTGGTGCCTTGATCTTTTCCCCTGTTGAAAGAGTCGCAAAAGTAGCAATCCCTAGTCAGTAATCAGTAATCAGTAACCAGTAATCAGTGAAAAGAAAGCTCCGAACTTGCCACTTGATAATACTAACGGAAAACTCAAACCTGATAACTGATAACTGATAACTACTAACTGATAACTACTAACGGAAAACTCAAACCTGATAACTGATAACTGATAACTGATAACTGATAA
>SFBL01000176.1 GCA_007095785.1 Microcystis aeruginosa Ma_SC_T_19800800_S464 | reverse complement strand
TATCTTTCTCTAAAAAAATGGAGAATCACGTTGGGGAGCCCTTTGGTATTTTATCCATGACTACAATGCACAGCAAAGCAAAGGATTAAGCCGCCATCACTACTACCGAATCACCACCCTTAAATTATATTGGGACTAAGTGTATTAGAGTATATGTACTTGAGTTTACAATCTTTTGGGCTTAATCGAGAAGTATTGGGAAGGAACCACAAAGACACAGAGGACACAAAGATCGATCCTATGTAAGTTAAACTGATCACACATAACCTATAAGATTTCGAGAAAAAGCTAAACCTACCAAACCTGGGGCGTAAACTCCGCATCATTTAAAATGATTACATTTTCCCCTGACTGCACCAACACAAATAAACCCTGACGACAACCATAACTCGCCACCTCATTGGGAACAATCATCGCTGCCACCGCTCCCAAAGCCTTTACATCTCGAAAACGAGGCATTAACCGCTTAAACTTAGCCAAACGTTGTAAATGCTCATCCACATCCCTTTGAGTTAACTTACTTTTGACCTCCACTAAAATGGCATCGGTATCATTCACTACCAATAGATCAATTTCTAAACCCTCATTATCCCGTTTTACCGAAATACCGGGGTGAAACTCATGGACATCAATACCCCGCTCCTGAAACAGACGCACCACCGCAGGACGTACTTGCCACTCGACAAACTCTCCTAAACGATTGCCCAACTCCCCAATCTGCTTACTAACCCTGTTAATTTGCTTATCTGTTTCCTTGATTTGTTTATCCGTTTCTTTTTGAGCTTGGGATAACTCTTGTTGAGCTTGGGATAACTCTTGTTGGGATTGGGATAACTCTTGTTGGGATTGAGCTAATTGCTTTAGTATTTCCCGAATGTCTTCAATAGTGGCTGTCATAATGAATTTTCTCAAGTTAAAGTGATATTTTCTCTATTATAGCCCGATCGCTTTTTCTCCCTTGAAGTAACCGTTCAGGGGGTAGGGTTGATTCATGAATCAACCCTACAATGAATCAACCCTAGTTCAGGGGGGGACAAAATCTGATAATCTAAAAAGACCTGGAAAAGAGCGGCTACTGTGAAAGAGTAGTATCCATCTCGGTGCTGCCCCAGGAGAGTCCTTCCACAGAGTCAATGCCACTGGCGGCTTGACATCCCCCCCCCTGAACGGTTACAATGAGACTATACGCCTTATGTAAGTTAAAAGCTGGAATGGTGTAAACTCTTTCGATAGATTATCTCTCTAGTCGGAGTGTTGGACTCAAACACTTGATCCCTAATTAGGTTGTTTTAGGTCACATCAAGTTTGCTACTTTATTAGGTTTCTTACAGGAAAATTTTAAAGGTTTGAGCCTTCGGTAAATCTTTCGAGGTAGCCTAGTTATCTTATGTCAAAAATAGCTTGAGCGATTTTTTCAGAGGATTTTTCTAATCTAAAGTAATATCCTCTGAATGTTTATCATGTTACAAATTAAGTGATTTTTACTCATTTCAGTACAATGGCAAAAAATCAAGCCGAATCTATGTCTGATCAGAATCATCAGCAGCCAGATATGGGTGCGAAGAAAACAACGCAGGCTAGGATAGAAGGTCAGGATGATAATCAAATAAAAACAGGAATTGATCCTAAAATTGATTCGGAAAAAACGTTTAAATATTCGGAGCCAACAGGAAGATTAGGGGAGATAATCCTGCGCTTAATGCCGGTGGGTCTTTTGCTCGGAGGACTGAGTTATTGGGCGATAGTTGGCAAGATTCCGACTCCTGTTCAAGGACGAGCGGTCATTTTGATTCCTCGTTCTATTGTTAATATCGAACCCCGTCAAGGTGGGCGGGTGTTAACCCTCCTGATTCAACCGGGAGATTCTGTCAAAAAAGGGCAGTTACTGGCAACTTTAGAGTTTCCTGAATTAGAAACAGAATTAAAAGATAAAAAGGATAGGTTAGCAGATCTCAAGCAGCAGGATAAAAGAGTTGACTCTATTGAAGTGAGTCGTCGCCAATTGAATGCAGCCTCAATAGATCGCCAGCAAAAGGCGAATCAGCAGAAGTGTTGAATGTTAAGATTTTGAGGATATTGTCCAAGTTGTGCATTGGCATTGATGATACAAAATTTGAGCAGTTAATGACTCTATTCTCAATAAACAAGGGATTTTACCTGGGTGAAACCCAAACATTGTAAAGTTTTATTGCAGGATTCAACACTTCTGGCGAATCAGCTTCAGATTAAAGCACTTCAAGTTCAATTATCCAGTAATCAAAAACAGCGAGAAGCCTATCTCTCCCATGCTCGATATCTTAAAAATTTCCAGAACTCAACGGATGAAAGACTAGCCGCCTACGATAAACTTATCGAAGAGGGGGCTGTAGCCAAGCTAGATTTTCCCTCCTATTTGTTTCAGTTCAATAATCTAGAGGCTTCTAATAGTATCAATCGCGTCCAAATAGAACTCGGTCTCGCGTAGCGAGCGCGTTGCGATCGCCTGAAGGGGGTTGATGAAAGCCTGCCAGTAGTTGAACACGGGCGGCCCAGAATAATATACTAAACACAGAAAAACGGCAAATAGACCTGCAAGATACAGCCAGTGATATTCTTCGTTACAATGCGATCGCTGACCAGCAACGAGAGATTAATACGTTAAAAACCACTATTCAAGCCAACAAAAATGTAGTGAGTCTGTACAACGGCCGGATTTTAGACTTATCTGTTAATCCGGGGGAAGTTCTGGCTCCGGGGGGGCGCATCGGTACGTTAGAAGTCTCCAATCTAAAGGCCAAAACCAGCGTGGTGGCATTGTTTAAGAGTGGTGATGCCAAACGATTAGAACCGGGCAAGGAAGTAGAAGTCGTTCCCGATCTCTATGATCGCGAACGCTATGGGGGTATCGTCGCTAAGGTAATTACCGTCGATCAGCAGCCGGTAACTGTGGCAGAACTGGCAAATATAGTCGGAAGTAATGAACTCGCCAGCAAGCTGTTTCTGGGTAGGGATGAAGACGATCGCGATAAGCCTATACCCGTCAATGCCAGTGTTATCAAAGCCACTTTAGCCCTGAAGGTCGATCGCAATACACCGAGTGGTTTTTACTGGACCCAAGCCAAGGGGGCGCCCCAAACAATTACCAACGGGACCACCGCAGATGTCCATGCCGTGGTGGAAGAGCGTTCTTTGGTGAGTTATATAACCCCTGCTTTTCGCTGGATTACAGGGGTGTACGACCGTTAACCACAATCTTGCGAGCGTAAGTAGCTGAAAGAAACAACGACTAGAATAAACGGTTAAACCTAATATGGAAAATCCGAAAAGACGTTCTCAATGGTGGACTTGGTGGTTTAAGTGGTGGATTATTGCCGCAGCCTTTGTCTTAGTAATCCTGATCCATAGTGAGCCTCCTCAGCTTTGGTTTTGGTTGGTGACGTTTTTGGCACTGATTTTATATGGGATTGAGCGAGCGATTAATGAATAAAATGAGTAAGCCGAAAAAGGATATAGAGATACCTTGGACAGTAAAAACGGGCTAATGATCAGACAGGGATTGAAATTTTCCCTGGGTGCTGCTCTCTTAACGAGTTTCTTTTGGCACCGAGGAAATGTATTAGACAACTTTGTCTATCCCGTCTTTGGCTATGTATCTGTACTGATTGAGCCATCGATGGGAGGCGCGATCGCCGCAGGTTTGGGGCGTTTGGGGGGAAGTGCTTTGGGGGGAATCATTGCCGCTATCCTGGTGAACGCCTACGGAATCCAAGGCTCAAGTTTTTTTGTCATTCCCTCTCTCACCTACATTTTAGCCGCCCTGATCTGTGAAACTTACCGATGGCAAGCCGCTTATTCCCAAGCCACACTACTGGGCGCTTTAATTGCCATGAGAGTGGTAGGAACATCAGCACAACAAAATATCTGGCTCTATTTGCGGTCGCAACGCGCTCGCTACGCGAGATCGCGCCTCATCGATAACTGGATCGGAATCGCTGTGGGAATTGCTGTCGCCTTACTATTTTGGCCCCAGAATACTCGATCCGATCTCAACCAGAACTTGATGCGAATCCTTCAAGATATACCGCGCTTGTTCCAAAAAATCCTCGATCGCTGCCTAAAAACTGAGGTCGACGAGCGGGATTATTCTCTTTCTATTGAGCAGAACGAGCTTAACTTACTCAATCAGATTAAAAAATCAACGCAAACTAGCCTTTCAATACTCACAAAAGCAACCCATGAATTCGGTAGTGAGATATTGGTGGCAGAAAATTGGAGTGAAATCTTGGCAATTCAGAACCAATTGACTCGACAATTAGCTGATCTGATGGCTTTTAAGGGCGAAAAGCAGGAACAAAATTTAGTGCATCAGTTCAGGGATGAATTTCACCAATTGGCGACTCATCTTACCGACAGCTTTGATAGCTTGAGCGATCTGAGTAACGCCAAAAAAATCTTAGCTACCCCTTACCTTACAGAATTAGAAGAAGATTTAGCGAATATTGGGGGTAAACTTGATCATCTCCGAACAAGTGGAGAAATTGACCGGTATGATCTTCAAGAATCACTACAGTTTTATCAATTTATTCAACTTGTATCTCGATTTATCCAACAATGCGAGGGATTACGAGGCAGGATAATCGATAAAACGAAAGTAACTGCAACTTTCAGACGAAGACACCTGATTACCTTTCCCAAATGGGTCCCTATATCCCTAAAACGCCTGATAGAAATTGTCAGTCTTGGCGTGGTTATTGGTTTGTTACTGGCTATTATTCGTCACATCGAGTTTCCCTATCCTTCTGCTTACGAAAAAGTGGCAGATATTGTGATCATAGGTGCAGTGGTCACTGTCATTCAACCGACAAGGGGGCGAGCGATCGCGATCGGTTGGGCGGCCACTGTCTCGTTGAGTTTGACGATTCTCTGTATTTACCTGTTGGTCAAGTCCTTTGGTTATAATCCTTTTAGTAGCAGTCTGGCTTATTTTTTCGCCTACTTCAGTTGTGCTTGGCTGGGGTTTACGCCCATCGCTCGCATCGGTGCGATTGTAGCAGCCGATGCCATCGGGAAGGATATTTTTCCTTTTTTCGAGCAAGGAATTTGGGCCGCACTAATTTCAGTTCCCGTAGGTGCGTTTCTGGGGGTATTGCTGACCACTGTATTTATGACAAAATCGGCTACAAACCAGCTGGAAACAGATTTTTCTGTGACTTTTAAGAAAATGGGACAGCTATATCAAAAACTGCTGTCAGGCTATTTTCAGGATACGATACCACCGTCAGATATCCCCCAACTGAAGCAGGCCATCACAGTGGCGATTGCCAAACATCCAGCCTCAGTTAAGATTGCCAGTCTCGAACAAATTTCCACAGTTTTAGCAACTAAAAACAAAAATTTTTGGAATTTCTCCATGGGCTACGAACAAAAACTCTGGACTCAACTGGATGCTTTACAAGATATGCTGCAGCAACCGCTTCCTGAACCGATACGACAAAAGTTTTTACCTGAATTACAAGCGATCGCACAACGAACCGCGATCGCTTTTGATGAAATTGCTGAGGCGATCGCTGCTCAGGTAATTCTCAACCCACCAAAGTTAGGATTGCTCATCCAAGAAATTGAATCTCTTGAGAAGCAATTACTGAGCTTGCGGGTTGAGAGTCGAAGTTATCCCTTAAATGAGCTAATCGCCTTTAGCTCGGCTTTTATGACGATGAAAGCCATTGCCAGCAACTTAAATCAAATGAGTCAAGACTTACCTGCCTACACCCAATAGGTAATAGGCAAATATTATCAGCCTGAAGGATTTCTGCTCTCAGGGCTGTATATTCAGTAGTGGATTGTTTCAGCTAATTTGGTGTATTAGAAAAATGCTATAAATTTTATAATCTAAGACTTTAAGCCGAAATCTATTGCCCTATTTTAGCTGAAACAGTCCACTACAAGATCGGCGATCTGCTATGCAGTACCTTCGGCATCGCACTTCTTAATGGGATCACAATGCTTTGATCTCAACGATGCCGCCCTCAACATTATCCACCTGCAATCGATAACCGTAGAGCATCGCCATTCCGAGCAACGGCTCTGTCTCTGATGCTGCGATATCAACCTCGCGATATTGCCCATCCCAAATGACTGTTGCAGTGTAAAAATCAAACAAGACTTCGTGTATCATGAATTCTTCTTTAAGCTCCGCGAACCAAAGTGATACACGGCAGGGTGTCCAATCCGAATTCCAAAAGGCTGGGCATCAGGGTTACGCTCAAATAGCCGATTGGTTGCAGCTACGACCGTTTCATCAACCTCAAAATCTCCGGTTTCGATGTTGATCGCGATAATTTTACCCTCATTACCCGCTTCGACTTGCTGCCGAATGCCAGACTCGTAGAGTTCTTTCCCCCGACGAGCCATCTCCTCTTTGCTGTAACGCCTTTGCCGAACTGTCATAGCCTTGCCCCATTGACTGCCTTCTCCATTTTAACCTCAACGATCTCGCTCTTTTGAATTGATAGGGTGTGTTTGGCAATCACTTAATCTTGGCGATCGATATGATGTAGCCTGTGTTAGCGTTAGCGTAACCCACGGATTTTGAACATTAGATAAGGTGCGTTACATTTCATTAACGCACCCTACAATATCGGCGTGCTGCTACGCAGTGCCTTCGGCATCGCATTCTGTTATGAGTTGATTGATGTTGGGTTTCCTTGCGTCAATCCAACCTACGGGCGAGGCGATCTGCTACGCAGTGCCTTTGGCATCGCACTCATAATAGTTGACGAAATTCTGCGACTGTCAAACCAGCATCTTGAACAATTCCACCCATTGTAAATGCCTTAATTGGATTGTGCCTTGGAAGAGCAACTTGACGCACCCCATCACTCATGATGATATGTTTGCCTTGGCGAATGATCCGAAAGCCTACCTTCTCCAAGGCTCGTACTGCATCTAGGTGATTTACGCCAGGAATTCTAGGCATAGTTACACCTGCATTTCAATTTCACGAATTTCCCCATCTTGCAAGCGTTCTTCTAAGGCTGCAAGATACTCACGAATTGCATCTTGGATATTGGTTAATGCCTCTTCCTCAGTATCTCCCTCGGACCAACAACCGGGGAGCGCAGGAACGCCAACAGTAATTCCTTCTTCAGAACGATAAAGGACAATTTTGTATTTCATCATAAGTTCCTTCTAGATAGCACTCCATTTTAGCTTGATAGAATTATGGATGTGGGATCAAATTGTAGCAACAGCGGAACCTCACAGCAAACTTGATATGGTTGGGTTTCCTTGCGTCAACCGTTCGGCAAAAGCTCACGGCCGAAGTTCAACCTACAGGCTACTCTAGGCTATTTATTCCCCCAGAAACGAATCGCACCGTTACATTTCATTAACCCACCCTACCAGATCAGCGTGCTGCTACGCAGTGCCTTCGGCATCGCACTCTGTTATGAGTTGATTGATGTTGGGTTTCCTTGCGTCAACCCAACCTACGGGCGAGGCGATCGCACTAGAATCTGTCTAACGTTCCTGCTGAACGGCTGCAAATAGCCTTTGCAACACAACCGATATCTTCCAACAGTCCGCTCCAGCAGGTTTGTTAGCCTGCTCGAAGCACTACAGTTGCACCTTGATTTGAGAGAGAGCAACCTCCTCTGATTTAATTGCTCGAATATACCGAAATTTCCATACCTCAGTGTTTTCAATTATTCTAAACCCTGCTGTCTCAAGACCTCTGACAAACCCTTGAATATCTTTAATACGGGAAGTTACTTCGTAAATCCAAAGTTGTCCATCAAGTTTGAGTGTACGGGATGCTTCTCGAATGTAATCACCAACGTTCAAGCCTATAAGTGACAAATTGAACATAGCAACGTCCAGACAGCTATCCTCCAATGGCACATGAGCCATATCACACTCAGTAACTGCATCATTGATAGCAATGAAATCAAAGTTATGAACCGTATGCTTGCCGATGAGAGCTTTAGCTATCAATGCTTCCCCACAACCAAAATCAGCCACAACTAAATCAGAGCGTTTCTGAAGCCACCTGATAGCCTCCTCATAAGGAATAACTGACCAAGTTTTTCGAGCTTCTTGATAAAGCGTATGGTATTGCATCCACTCTTCTGGATTGCCTCGTAATCGTTCGTAAGTAGTGTGACTGTAGCTATTACTCCAACGAGCATTCATACGGCTAAAGTCACCGTATTGAACATTACGGCGTCTAACATCTGATGGGTCAACATCTGGAAGTGGCACGAAAATTTTAGGGCGAATGACTGATTTTTGTTCACCTGACTTCAGGCGTTCCAGCCATTTACGCAAATCTCTAAATGCTTGGGATTCACTCCGTAGCTGACCTTCAGGCATTACGCCATCAACCGCAGCATCAGCAACCGTCTGCTTGTTTTGCAATCGCGCTAATCGCCCTTCATCCCAACTCCACCGTTCTCCATCATCTAAACCATAAGTCACAGGCATGAGGATTGTGAGAGTATCATGAACTTGCCCCTGCCGATTTAATCGTCCTTCTAACTGCTCTAATTCGGCACTTGTCCAGGGTGGGATATTCAGAATCAAGCGATCGCAGACTCGCTGAAAACCATCGACACCAGTAGCCATAGCACTACTGGCAATCAGAATGTCAATAGAACCATCAATAAAACCGTTACGACCACTCTTATCCCCTCCCATGTGAAAACCAACAGTCCATCCCTCCGCCTCAATCGCCTCTTTTAACTGATCAACAATACCCTCAACATAATGCGTATAAATGATAGTTTTTGGGCGGATTTCCTTGAGAATTGCTGGAATTCTGGCACGAGTAAGGATTTGCTCCATTTTTAAGATGGATGTGCCTTCTTCCCGAATTTCATCCACTAAGTAAGTACAATCTACTGGAAGTGTAACCCTCTTGATGTTGATTTTAGGCTTGACTCTAGAACGAATTCCCAGAGTTACAAACGCTTGATGCAAGCGCATACAATTGTTAAGCGTAGCTTTCTCACTCAAATCAGATCGCTCTACACCCGTTACTAATTCAACCAGGCTTTTACCTTCTTTCAAATTGTTAATAACAGGAGTTGCACTCATTCCAAGGACATGAAGATCAGGGTTCTTCTCGGCTGCGTTAGTGATCAGAGCAAGCACCATCTGTCGCCGTTTAGAAGGATCATCGCCCCGTTGTTTACAACGATGAATCTCATCCACGATGATGAAGTCAATTTGATATCGTTCTAGAAGTTGCCGAATATGAACAGGGGTTGAGGGCTGCTGGAACATCTCATGATTTAGGAGAATATAGTGATGTCCTCCTTCAACATCTGTCCAATGAGGATTAAAATTTTTGATAGTTACTCGGCTATCTGGAAAAACATGCTTAATTTCTCCGTGCCAGTTTGGCACCGTATCTAATGGACAGATAATGATTGTGAGATGGGCATCAATGATGCGGCTACTAAGGATGCCACCAATTGTTTTACCTGTGCCTGTCAACGAGAGATTTAACATTCGCTGCTGACTCCGTAGCCTTACCGCAGCTAGCTTTTGCATCAAGTTGGGGGGTGTGATTTTGCCATCAACTCGAAATGCCCAACCTGATGGAATTGCCATATCTCGCGCTTGGTTGTATTCGTCAAGAAATTGATCTCTCACCTGACGACCATAACCCTCGTCTGTAAACGCCTCAATTGCTCCGACGGCAGATTCATCTTCAAAAACTTCTGCCCAAATTCGATTACGCCTTGAAGCAATAAAGAAGTCAACTGCCTCTTGATCGGCTGAAGCAATAATCTTGCTACTCAAAAATTCCAGACTTTTCTGTACTTTTATTTGTGGTAGTTTGCCAGCTTCATCAAGCTCATCTTGAGAATCACTGCTTGCTTCAAAAAATTGAGATGCTCCAGATATATCTAATGACGGAGCAGTATCGATAATTTGTAATTCAGTATCAGCCTTGAGTATATCAACTGAATCAATTTCATTCTCAGAAACTTTTGTTTCCTTGCCTTGAATTACATCTCTAAGTTTCTGTCCTGTTAGCTTGCCCTTAATAATATTTTTTACAAGCTTGAGTCCTTCAGCATTTTTCGTATCCAAAACCCCTGATTGCTCAAAGATTTTATATAACTCCGCTTGAGTCAGATTGGGAATATGAGATTCTAAACTGGCAACAAACTGACGAATAGCTTCTAAATTCCAGCCAAAGCAGCGAGCGCAGCCATTATTGCCTAAGTTCCACGAACTTTTAGTAATACTTCCTATCCTAGTTTTCCATTCATAACCATCATGTGGACACTTAAACCATGCTTCTTGCTGGGAACCTCTAGTTACCTTGTCAGGGAATATGTCTAGTTCGTTATTCTTTTCATAATCCCAATACTGAGATATATACTCAGGATAGAGAGCTAATAATGAGGTGGTCTCAGTAGCAACTAATCCTCTACACGCTGGGCAGCCACTATTTCCTCTTTTCCAAGAAATCTTTATTGAGGTAAGAGAAGCTACCCATTCATGACCATCAATAGGACATTTAAAGAAAGCTTCTTTACTTGATCCAATAGTTAACTTCATTGGCTCAAGTCCTAGTTCATTATTAGCTTCATAGAACCAATACTTAGCGACTTCTTCAGGAAACTCAACTGCTATTGGATCTCTACGTTGCCATTCACCCTGCTTGCGTTCAGCAGTACCATTACAGACTCGACAACCGGCATTACCCTCTGACCACTGCTGATTTATTATTGAGGCAATGCTTGCTTGCCACTCATTTCCATCATGAGGACATTTGAACCATACTTTTTTATTACTTCCAAGAGTTAATTTTTCTGGGTCTAGGTTAAGTTTGTTATTTTTTTCGTAATTCCAGTATTGGCTAATAAGTTCCGGATAAACTTCTGTAAGGGCAGGTTGTTTTTCTGCCTTTTTCTTCCTACCTGCACACATCGGACATCCACTGGTTCCACTTCTCGTCCAGCTTGTAGTAATGCCGTTCGGCTTTTGCTTCCAGGAATGCCCATCAATCGGACATTTAAACCACACATCCTGGAGTGAAGTTCGGGCAGGAACATCTTCGGGCTTTAGATCTCCATTTTTCTCATAATCCCATAATTCTGCGACGCGCTCTGGATAAAGTGCAGCTAAGCTTCTCGAATAGAGTTCTTGCCTGGCACGTTCTTTCTTTTCCTGCTCGGCTGATGCTGCTGCTTCCTTACGCTCTTTCAAATATTCATGGAATGCAGGATTATCAATAAGAATTTGATGAACTCTTTGTTTACTTAACTCATGCTGCTCACCAATATCCCGAAAGCTTAATCCCTGTTTATAAAGTTCTAAAAACTGATTACTCTTTTCAAGCTTTGCCTGTTTTAGTTGAGTTGACCTGGGTGACTCTTTTTTCTGTTCACCATTTGTCTCAGACAAGGAATCTGATTCCTCATCATTTTGTTCTTGCCAAGCCTCGCAAACAGCTTGACCCAGTTCAGTGAGGAGAACTTGATCTTCCCTTAATTCAATAAGCCCTCTAGTCTGAAGGCTAGATAAAGTTTGTTGAGATTCTGTAGAATCAAGGTTAAATATCATTATGGGTTGAGAGGACTCGTATAGCGACTCAAGAGTAAGTCTCTGTTGCCTGCCCAATCTTTTTGTAGATTCTCGGATTTTGTGTGCATCATCCATAGCTTAATTTGAACAATTAGAGGTGCTTATGTACTAACTTGGCTCTTATGGATCTTGTGTGATAACAGTCTTACAGGGAATATGGTATGGTCTCATCACCCTTGTATTTTAAGGGGTTGCCTTAATTCTTAACAAAGCTTCACACACATAAACGTGAAGAACTCTAATGGCTCTTCTAGGTTCTGTGTGATCAGTTTAACTTACTATAGAAGCGATCAATCTTTGTGTCCTCTGTGTCTCTGTGGTTCCTTCCACTCGGTCTCGCGTAGCGAGCGCGTTGCGATTGCCAGCAGGACTGTATCTTAGAATACATTTTACCCACCAAATCCAAGAGAGTCTAACTATTATAATCTCATTTCTCTTTGTGATCAAGTTCAATATTTTCTAGTTTTTGACTGCTATAAATATTAATACTCATTGCATAAGTAAGATGCTCCCGACTGTTTTGAGTGAACAACCAATAAACTCAGCTATTTCTCGTTGAGTTTTTCCGTCGTTCAGCAAGAGAAACATTAAAATTCTTTACCTCACTTCTGCTCTTTCTTCTTCTTTAAGAGCTTTTTGTAAGTTTTTCTTTTCTTCTAAATCTAGGAAATCTTTGGCTGGCATAAGTAGTATTTTTCTAAAATTACTATTTCTATTTTAGGTGGTTTAAGTGCGTTTTAGCTTACCGCACCGAACAAACATATCTGGACTGGATTAAGCGTTATCTGCTCTTCCATCAGGAAAAACATCCCCGTGAGATGGGAAAAGAAGAGATCAAGTCCTTTTTGAGCCATCTCGCCGTTGACAAAAATGCTGCCGCCGCCACCCAAAACCAAGCCCTCAACGCCATCCTCTTCCTTTATCGAGAAGTTCTTAAAATTGAACTGGAAAATATCGGTGCATATTTACGGGCAAAACGCTCCAAACACCTGCCCACCGTCCTCACCAAAGAAGTAAAAATGGCTGATGATTTTAGCGCTCGCACAACAGACTGCGATCGCTGCCCAGGTAATTCTCAACCCACCAAAGTTAGGATTGCTCATCGAAGAAATTGAATCTCTTGAGAAGCAGTTACTGAGCTTGCGGGTTGAGAGTCGAAGTTACCCCTTAAATGAGCTAATCGCCTTTAGCTCGGCTTTTATGACGATGAAAGCCATTGCCAGCAACTTAAATCAAATGAGTCAAGACTTACCTGCCTACACCCAATAGGGGCTAAATCCCTTCTTTTCTAGCTAAAAGGACGGGACAATTGACATTAACCCGCACATAATCCGAGAGGGAAGTACCGAGAAGGCGATCGAGATCCGGTAAACTCTTAGCCACGGAAGGACGGCGATCGGGCGAACCCAACAGTAAGAGATCCACATTATAATCATCGACGAGTTTGCAGAGTTGTTCTCCCGGTTTACCCCCCGTCACCAGACAGCGATAGGGTATATTCATCCGTTTCGCTTTTGCCACTGCCGGCCCTATAATCGGGTTTTCTTCCATTTCTTTGGGGGAAGTGGGGGCAAATTCCGGTTTTAAGTCGGGGTTGACGCGGGCCAGAATTAACTCTGCTGAAGGATAATCCCGCAGGAGATAAATAGCCAGATCGAGAGCTAAATCAGCCGAGCTAGACTTATCGAGAGCTACCATCACCTTTTTGATTTTTTTGACGTAAATATCGTCTTTTACCAATAACATCGGGTGATTAGTCAGTTGAAAGACGTATTGACTGACGGAATTTTCTAGAATTGCCTCCAGTCGCTTCAGTCCTCGGGAACCCATCAGGATCAAGTCTGCACCGATTTCGTCGGCAACTTGACAGACGGTATCTTTGGGATCTCCTTGCCGCAGAATCGTGGAGACTTTGCTCGGTTCAATTTTGACTTCTTGCAGAATTTTAGTCAGCATTTGGGTCCCCTCTTCCCATTTACTGGCCAGAGCTTCGGTGGTAATCTGAGGGGGAACAACCCGGAGAATGGTAATCGACGCTTTCCGGATAGCGGGGAGATCCATCAATGCTTGTAGCATTTCTTGGGTTTGAGCTGCGCCGGAATCAGCGTATAGTATTTTCTCTAGCATAAGATTAAACTCGGTCTATGATCTTAATGGTTTTGGCTAATTTTCAGCATACTGCTAATGTTGTTCCCGAAATTTAACAACTTATTAAGAGCTTTTTCTTAGCTTCATGGGATGCCGCATTTGAGGATATTTTAAGTATTTATGCTTAATTGACTAGAAATACTTTGCGGCTGCATCTCATTTTTGTCAATCTACTAAGTTGGGATTTTTAAGGGAAGACTTTCTCCTAAAATCGGGCGTTACTTTCGGTTTTATCGCTCAATCCAAGCTTTTGGGGGGTAGAACCCCCCAAACCCCCCGCGCATTAGCTTTTCGGTGGGATGCTTACAGGCAGCTGCTGATATATTGGTAATAATTTAAGAGTCACTGATAATTGCTGATTGTCGGTATTTTTGCCAATGTTAAGATGCAGCCTACTTTGCTCAAAATCAAGGTGTCAGGCATTCATTTGTACTATAGCATTTCCTGTTCGCAAGAGGTACATTATCGATGTTGAAAAGTTTAATCAGCAAAGGTTTAACTGTGCCACACAGGTGTGAGAATCGCCATATATTTTGGATGCAATGCTGGTGCTCTCTTTTAATCACAGCTAAATTGACCATTTAATTGATGATTATTCATGGTTAATTCTCCAGCAACCACGAGAATTTTTTATTTTTACAAGAGGTCTAGTTATGTCTTTATCAATTCGGGTAATTATCCTAATAGCGACGACAGTTTATCAGACGTTATCTGTTTGGTTAGAAGAACAAAAAGCACCGCCAGGTAATTTGATTAATCTGGGTAAATATCGCCTACATTTTTGTCTAGCGGGAGAGGCTAGTCCCACTATTATTATTGATCATAGTTTAGGGGGAATTGAGGGATATTTTTTGCTAGAAGAATTGTCACAATTAGCTAGGGTTTGTATTTATGATCGAGCGGGTTATGGTTGGAGCGATTCTAGTCCATATCCCCGGACTAGCTACCAAATTGTTCAGGAATTAGATAAATTACTCACCCAAGCACAAATAGAACCGCCTTATATTTTAATTGGGGATTCTTTTGGCAGTTATAATGTTCGACTATATGCTCATCTCTTCCCAGAAAAAGTAGTAGGTTTGGTACTCACCGATGGTTTACACGAGCAGGGAATGCTGAAAATGTCGCCAGCATTAAAGGCATTAAAATTATTCTTCGTCTCGGGATTTGGTATGTCGATTATTGGCTCAATTTTAGGCATTATCCGGGTTCTGAGAGTTCTGGGAGTTTTTGAATTATTAAAACCAGAATTACGTCGCTTTTCCCCAGATTCTTGGGATCGAGTTAAGCGTTCTTTCTGTCGCGCTAAACACTGGATGACGATGAGTAGAGAAATGCTTAATCTCGACCAAAGCGCTCGTCAGGTAAGTGAGGCTAACAATTTCGGTAATTTACCGATAGTTAGTATTAAAGCTAATTCGTTTTTTAAACCTTCCCTTTGGACTCGCTTTATTCCCCTCAAAAGTGCTAACCAACTCCGGGAGGAGATGCACCTAGAATTAGGCAAGTTATCCAAAGATTTTCTGCAAATACAAGCGGATAAAAGTGGTCATTTTGTCTGGATGGATCAACCAGATGTGATGATCGATGCGGTGAGAATTTTGCTTGACAAAATTAACTCTGTGTGCTAAGTAATAAGGTAAAGTTAACTTCCTAGTTAGGATAGGCAAGAGGCAACAGGCAAGAGATACTTAGATAAGTAGGTAGGCGTTAAAAATTATCAGACACCACCCTTATCAAGGGGAGCAGGGGGTATCGAACCTAAAATCCATTTTTAATTTAATTATAACCAGCTACTTATGTGTAATTAATTGTGTCTAGCTACTTAAGAACTTGCCCTCAAAATTAATTTTTGATAATTTCAATTAATATTGTGTCTCCCCACTCTCCTATACCTTTTAAACAGGATTTAGTATTACAAGCGGTTTTATTAACCCGCAGCAGGGCAACGGTTAAGGAGACTTAGGGATAATTCCCAGACCTGAACCTGGATTATTATTAATATTATCAACCCTAACTTTACTAATTATTGAGGGTAATAATCTGAGCGCTAAAACCCTGTTTAGTCAACTCTTGTACCCTTTGTTTAGCTTGGTATTGTTGCTGAAATAACCCCACTTGAATAACATTTTCTCCCGCGCGGATAAATGCGAGGGGTTCAATTTCTTGAATTTTTGCCAACGCTTCTGTACTATTACTCCTAACTTCAACGCGAAAGAGTTGATTAGTCGCAATAACCCGCTGCTGTGGTGGGGGAGAAGGGGGTTTATTGGCGCGATTTTGAGGTGTAGGGGTTGGTGGATTGACAGTTTGACGATTATTATTATTAACCACCGTAGCATTGGCAGGACGCACGGGAGCGGGGGCTTGAAAAACGTATTCTCTCAGGGGTTGATTACCGGAAACCGGAGCAGCCACCGGGGGATTAACTGAAGAAGAATTAACCGGGGACAAATTTAAGGGTGAACATTGGGAACAATTAGCACCACTGGGACTGTCTGAACGTTTAGTTGGTTGTCTCACTGCCGGCGGTGGGGGCAAACGACGACCGGGATAAACATTCTGGGCAAAAGATAAGTTTGCTTTTAGCAGCAGCGTTCCTTGAGCGATTATCCCGACTTTTAACCAAAATAAGGCCGAGAAAAACAGTAGGTTTGTTCTCATCATGCTGGTTTGTCCTCACACAAAATTTGGGTACACCATGTCCAAATTTTAAAGTAGGAGATGCTAGTCTAGAAAGTATATTGGTTAAAAATCATTACAAGATTTATGGGAAAAGTTGTTGTCGGTCTATCGGGGGGAGTAGATAGCTCTGTCGCCGCTGCCGCTCTACACGCTCAAGGTTATGATGTTATTGGCCTGACCCTGTGGTTAATGAAGGGTAAGGGTCAGTGCTGCTCCGAGGGAATGGTAGATGCGGCCTTTATTTGTGAGCAGTTGGGGGTTCCCCATCATATCGTCGATAGTCGCGAGCTTTTCCAAAAAGAAATTATTGATTATCTGGTTTCCGGTTACGAAGCGGGAATCACACCGCTGCCCTGTTCTCAATGCAATAAAGCGGTAAAATTTAGCCCGATGCTCCATTATGCTAGGGAAACCCTAGAAACGGATACTATTGCCACCGGTCACTACGCTAGAATTCGTTTTTCTCCTGAAAACAACCGTTATCAACTGCTGCGCGCCGTCGATCAAAATAAAGATCAATCCTATTTTCTCTATGATCTCACTCAAGATGTACTGCGTGGGACTTTATTTCCCTTGGGAGAACAAACCAAGGCAGAAACCCGCAGAATTGCCCAGGAATTCGGCTTAAAAACGGCAGATAAACCCGATAGTCAGGATTTATGCTTGATTGAAGCTCACGGAACTATGCGATCGTTCTTGGATAAGTATATCGCTGTTAGTGAGGGCGATATCGTCGATCTCGATGGCAAAGTTTTGGGTAAACATAGCGGTATCCATCATTATACGATCGGACAACGCAAAGGCATCGGTATCGCCGCCGCCGAACCCCTCTATGTGGTCAAATTGGATCCCGTCATGAATCGGGTTATCGTCGGTAATCGCGAAAGTGCCGTTAGTGCCGATTGTCTTGTCGGACGGATGAACTGGGTTTCTATTGCTGAACCCACCACCCCTATCCGCGCGCAAGTACAGGTCCGTTATCGTTCTCCTGCTGTTCCCGTCAATGTTATTCCCCTAGAAAATGATCAAGTGAAACTGGTTTTTGATCAACCACAATTTAGTATCACCCCGGGCCAGGCAGCCGTGATTTATGAAGGGGAAATCGTCCTCGGTGGGGGGATTATCTCAAGGGAGACTAGGGGGGATCAATCAATGCTATAATAACCACTATTTATCAGCAGGTAAGATAAGGGTGAATTTATTAGTCCATCGTTATCAAATTGTGCGATCGCTTGCTTCTGGTGGATTTGGTGAAACTTTTCTAGCTAAAGATACCCAATTACCAGATCATCCTTGGTGTGTTGTCAAGCAACTTAAACCCCAATCTGATCCCCAATCTTGGCAAATAGCAACGCGTTTATTTGATACAGAAGCAAGAAGTCTTTATCAATTAGGAAAACACGCTCAAATCCCCCAATTATTTGCCCATTTTTCTGAAAATAATCAATTTTATCTCGTTCAAGAATATATTGAGGGACATCCTTTAGGTGAGGAAATTATACTAGGGAAACAATGGGAAGAAATAGCAGTAATTGAATTTTTAGAAGATGTATTATCAACTTTAGCTTTTGTACATCAGCATAACGTTATTCATCGGGATATTAAACCTGATATACTTTAGACGTTCATAATCTGAGATTTATTAAACTTCTGAAATCGTAGAGTCAGCAAGGAATCCAGTTCTTTTTTATGTTTCAGATGGGCATCATTCAGACATTCATAAATAG
>SFBL01000175.1 GCA_007095785.1 Microcystis aeruginosa Ma_SC_T_19800800_S464 | reverse complement strand
TTTCAGTTTTTTTATTAAGCTCAACATATATTTAAAAAGTTGGCGGTCACTTCTCATTTTACCTGATAGTGATCGCTTTTACTTTTGATATTCTGATGGGAGAATGAAACAGCCCTACCGACGTCGGGGGGGTTGGGGGGGTGGGGGCGATTAACCATCTCTGCCATTACTTATGAAAAATGATATAAGCAATAGAAAGTTACCTTTTCTCTAAAATTAGTAGATATTCGGATTTCATGCCATCAGGATTTTTATTCTTGCGAGATTTGAATAATTGTCTGGTTTTAATTCTATCCTCAAAGACGGTATTAAAAATAAAGCCATTTTCCTGAAAATATTCCTTTAGTATTCGCCAAGTTTCTACTTCCACTCCATCCACTTTCGGATTACCGACAAAAATGCAAGCTTTCCCAGCTTGTTTTAATTTTCTGGTGGCATTTTCTAAAGCGTTGATGGTGTGACAAAAGTAGGAATCAAGAATTTTATGTAAATTCTCTTTCTCTAAACTCAATCTCACTTGATTTAAGGTTTCGGTTTCGATTAATCTGGTAGCCTGTCGGTAGGGAATTTCTAGCTTAGAGATTTTTTGCACTTCTTTTTCTGTATATCCTAACCAATATAAATCTAGTTTTGCTGTTCTGATATATTCCTGTGCTTGCAGATAGGGGGGTGAACTAATTAAACAATCTAACTCTAGATTTTGCTCGATCTCAAAAGTGGCACTATCTACTCCTCCATAAAAAAGCACCTGATTATAATTATGCCAAGTTACGGTAATATATTGATTGACGCTGGTTAAAGTTTCAAAACTCATCTCTTTAATCGTTCGTTTTAATTCCTCTTGCCAATCTCTTTGTAATAGTTCCTGTATATCTGATTTTTTGTATTTCGATTGAAATAATTTTGGTTTGGTATGTTCTGCATAGGAAAACTGTTTACTAACTTTCACTAAAACCGCTTGAATGATCTCGGAATACAAATCAGGTTCTAGACTTTTTTGACCTGCCCAAAGTTTCTGTAAAACTGCTAAAATCTCCTCTGGATACCAATAGTTTAAATTTGACCACTGAGGGATAAATTTATCCTTGCTGGCAAAAACTTCTAAGATTTTTTTATCTAACTCTGAGTAACTCAATGGTTCTTGGTGTTCTGTGATCTTAATCGGTATAATATGGTTTAAAAGATAATTAAGGTCAGTTAAAACCGCATTTCTTTGAGAAAGTTTAGCCTCTAAACCCACCGTACCAGAACCGGCAAAAGGATCGATAATACAATCATCCTTTTTAGTGTAATTATCAATACAAAATCTCACCACTTGAGGAATAAATTTGGCGGGATAATAATAGATGCTATGGGTTAGATAACTGGTGCTGGTGATTTCTGGTACTAAATCTCGAAAGGAAACTAATCGCGGGGTTCCCCGATTAAATTCTTCTAAATTATTAGAATCGAAAAGTTCTAACTGCATGATTCGGCTATCAATTCTCTCTAGGGTAGGCCAGCCAATTAAAATAAAGATTAAAACCGTAGTTGATCAATATTCTAACTTATCGTCCCCTAACCTAACCGACAACTCAGCTTTTTTACTTTTTACTTAACGTGATATACTGCCAAAGGAAAAAATGACGTTTTAATTAGTCTGCGTGAATAGCCAATCCTCGACAATTATAGAACAGGTTAGAGTCCTTGACCCCCTGACACAAACCGATCGCATTGCCGATGTCTGGATTGAGGAGGGGGTAATTAAAGCGATCGAATCTCAGCTTCCCCCAAGAGAAAATAGTAACTATATTTCCGGTCAAAACTGTATTTTTGCTCCAGGATTAGTCGATCTCTACAGTCATTCTGGGGAACCCGGCCACGAGGACCGAGAAACCCTTGCATCTCTGATCAAAGCAGCCACAGCAGGAGGCTGCACCAGGGTGGCAATTCTCCCCAATACTCTCCCCCCTCTCGATCACCCTGCACTTATTAGCACATTACAGCAAAAAAGTCAAGGGTTTTTTGACTCAAAATCGACTCGTCTGCATTTTTGGGCAAGTCTCACCCTAGGAAGACAAGGGCAAAAAATGACGGAATTAGCCGATTTAATGCCTGTAGCGGTGGGTTTTACCGATAATCGCAGTCTGGAAGATTTGGGACTATTGCGGCACTTATTGGAATACCTAAAACCCTTCGGTCAAAATATCGCCCTTTCCCCCGTAAATCAGCAATTAAGAGGTAATGGAGTCATGCGTGAGGGAGAAACCTCGATTCGCTTCGGTTTACCCGGAGATCCTGCTATTTCCGAAACCACTGCTTTAGCCACAATTTTAGAAATCGTCGCCGAAATTAATACACCTGTTCACCTAATGCGAATTTCTACCCGTCGAGGAGTGGAATTAATTCGCGAGGCAAAAATGCGGGGATTGCCGATAACCGCTAGTGTGACGTGGTTGCATCTCCTCTTAAATACAGGATCGATCGCCAGCTACCATCCCAGCTTACACCTCGCTCCACCCTTGGGCAACGAAAGCGATCGCAAGGCGTTAATTGCGGCAATTAAGGAGGGAATTATCGATGCAATTGCGATCGATCATCGTCCCTATACCTACGAAGAAAAAACCGTTTCTTTTGCAGAAGCACCCCCCGGCGCGATCGGGTTAGAATTAGCTTTACCGCTACTCTGGGAAAAATTAGTAATAACTGGGCAATTATCAGCTTTACAATTATGGCAAGCGCTTAGTCTCAATCCCTGTCATTGTTTACAACAAAAACCGGCATCTCTCAACCCGGGTAATCCCGCGGAAGCAATTCTTTTCCATCCCCAAGCAAGCTGGAAAGTAACGGCAAATAATCTTCACTCCCTCAGTCACAATACTTTCTGGTTAAATCAAACAATTACGGGAAAAGTCTTAGAAATGTGGAATTTTTAAAGAGTGGCCAATTTCTATCTTGAGACTCTCCTGGTTTTTTGGATAATGATCAGCTAGAATTCTAGAGAGAACTAGAGCAATGTCATGGAAAAAGAACTGGTATCAGAAAAGCGCGGTTATCTGCTTCGCACGGTGGCAGAAGCTAAAGAAATTGTCCTTAATTGGTTGCGAGAAATAAATTTAGTTAATGCGATTAAATTAGGTTTACCAGAAGTGGATGACAGATATCATATTTGGCGAATTCCTCTATGTAATGAACAGAAAAAAACCGTTGGGGAAGTGGTGATCGATGCCTACACCACCGAAATTTTAGCCGATAGGACAACCCGCACTGAAATTATTATCGCTCGTCTGTTAAAACAGGATGAATCTAAATTAGAAAACCGCAAGAAAACCAAAAAAGAATACAAGCTTTCTTCTCTGAGAAATACGATCGGATTTGGTGATTGTAGTGAACTTTTGGAGGAAATGCCCGCAGAAAGTGTTGATTTAATCTTTACCTCACCACCCTATTTTAATGCTCGCCCGGAATATTCGGAATTTGAAGAATACGAAACCTATCTATTGAAGCTGCGACAGGTGATCAGAAAATGCCATCGAGTTTTGAGTGAAGGACGTTTTTTTGTCATTAATATTTCTCCCGTGCTGTTGCGTCGTGCTTCCCGTAATCAAGCTTCTAAACGTATTGCTGTCCCTTTTGATTTGCATCGAATTTTTATTGAAGAAGGTTACGATTTTATTGATGATATTATTTGGCTAAAACCAGAGGGAGCAGGGTGGGCAACTGGTAGAGGACGCAGATTTGCCGCCGATCGCAATCCTCTCCAATACAAAACTGTGCCGGTGACTGAATACGTTTTAGTCTATCGTAAACACACGGATTTACTCATCGATTGGCATATTCGCAATCATCCCGATCAAGAAGTAGTAAAAGCCTCAAAAATTGCCGATGGTTATGAACGTACTAATGTCTGGAAAATTAACCCAGTCACCAACTCAAAACATCCCGCCGCTTTTCCCGTAGAATTGGCAGAAAAAGTGATTACCTATTACTCTTTTAAAGGTGATGTGGTTTTAGATCCCTTTGCTGGTTCAGGAACCGTGGGATTAGCTGCCGCTTCTTTAGATAGACGTTTTGTTTTATTCGAGAGTAATTTTGATTATATTGAACTGATACGAAAGCTAATTACTGAAGGCAATAAGATTGATTTAGACTCAATTATGTGGCTTAATTGTCCGTTAGAAAACTAACAATGATCGAGGTAAACACCATGACAGCCACTAAAAGTCACGCTTATTTTACTCCAAAAGACTATCTGGAAATAGAGAAAATTAGTCCCATTAAACACGAATATATACAAGGGCAAATCTTGGCGATGGCGGGGGCCAGTAAAGCCCATGTTATCATCACAGGTAATCTTTCAGCCCAATTAATTAATCATTTACGGGGTAGTGGTTGTCTTGCCTATGCTACCGATATGAAAGTGCGTCTCCCTAGCTTAAATATCTTCTATTATCCCGATTTTGCCATTACTTGTGACCAACTCGATCGAGTTTCTCAGGAAGATTTTATCCTGCATCCGCGAGTGATTATCGAAGTTTTATCCGACTCCACCGCAGCCTTTGATAGGGGTGATAAATTTGCCGACTATCAAACTATCCCCGAATTACAGGAATATCTGCTGATCGAACAAAAACAAGTCCTAATCGAACAATATCAACGTCAGTCTAATAACCTCTGGATTCCCCATATTTATCAAGCGGGAGATTTAATCACTATTAACTGTATTAACTTTTCTTGTCCGATAGAAATTCTTTATCAAAACCTAGAAATTCTTAGCTAGAATCTTGTCCGTAAAAATGGTAAAATGGGTTCAGGTGTTAGGAAGAATTTGCCCTATTTCCTAAACCCCTAACAACTTAGATAATTAACTCCTTTGTCGAGTATTAATCACCTCACCAGCTGCATTAACTAACTCTAGCTGTAGCGGCATTTGTCCCATAGCGTGAGTGGAACAACTTAAACAGGGATCATAGCAACGAATACCCGCTTCCACACGGTTTAACATCGCTTCAGGAATTTCACCACCATGGATATAATGTTGGGCGATTTGTTTCACCGTTTGATTCATGGCCAAATTATTATTACCCGTGGCAATAATTAAATTCACCGTTTCAATCAAACCATTTTCATCCACTTTATAATCATGGAATAAAGTACCCCGGGGCGCTTCACTAACTCCCACCCCTTGCAGATTATTAATTCCTGCTTCGGCCCGGCAGCGTGGAGAAACTATATCAGGATCGTCGATTAAAAGTTCGATACGCTCTAAACAGCCTAAAATCTCCACTAAACGAGCATAATGATAGTAAAAAGAAGAGGTGGCTACACCACCGACCCGATGGCGATATTCCCGTAACTCGATATCCGCCCCCTCCGTGCCAAAATGGGAACAAACATTTAAGCGGGCCAACGGACCAACTCGATAGATACCGTTGGGATAACCGAGGGGTTTATAGTAGGGAAACTTTAAATAAGACCATTTTTCCACTGATTCGCCGATATAATCGCGATAATTGTCTTCGCTGAGGTTATCGGCCACAATATTGCCTTGACTATCGGTAAAACGAATATGACCACCGTAGTGTTCCCACTCGTCCCGTTTACCGACCAATCCCATAAACAGGGAAGGGAAATTACCAAAAGCGGCGATTTCTATGGTTAAATCGTCCAGAAGTCCTTTAAACAGGTTTAAAGCCGTGTAAAGAGTCGCTTTAGACTCCGGCAGTCGTTCTTTAATCCATTGTCGCCCTTCTTCGCTCAGGGGAGAACGCACACCTCCCGGGACGGACCAAGCGGGGTGAATTTTTTTTGCTCCCAAAAGTTCAATAACTTTCTGTCCAAATTGACGTAAACGGATGCCTGCTCGCGCTAGGTCGGGATCGGCCGCAATTAAACCGAAAACATTCCGTTTAGCGGGATCACTTTCCCAACCAAGCAGAAAATCGGGACTGCTAAGATGGAAAAAGCTTAAAGCATGGGATTGGGTTAATTGTCCCAAATTCATCAAGCGCCGCAGTTTTTCCCCCGCAGGGGGGATTTGCACCGCTAGAATTTTATCGCCAGTTTTGGCGGCACAAAGTAGGTGACTAACGGGACAAATCCCGCAAATTCGGGCAGTAATTCCCGCCATCTCCCACATCGGCCGTCCCTCGCAGAATTTCTCGAAACCGCGATACTCGACCACATGAAAACGCACGTCATCCACTTCCCCCCCATCGTCAAGGAAAATCGAAATCTTGGCGTGGCCTTCGATCCGGGTGACGGGATCGATAACGACGGTTTTAGTCATAGTAAGTCCTCATTGTTCAGGAGTTCCACAGAACGGCATTGTGGAGACTGCGATCGAGCTTGGTTTAGACGATAATTTATCCCGATCTCCGCCCTGCTGTTTCTATGATAGTTATTACCCCTCTAGCAATCCTAATTTTTATAACAATTTTTCCCGATTCTCAATCGGGGCTAATTTAGCATTTTGTAGCAAATACTACAGAAAATAGTTCGGAAATCCGCAATGATTACATCTCACTTTGCTGGTGTTGATCGGTCATTATATATATAGAAGTCGGTTCTCGGCTGTTAGTCTTCCTCTCAAAGCTGAGGGCGGAAGGGTCGGAAGTCAGCCAGATTGTTTATGACTAATCGGGAAAACCACCTTTTTGTCTTGTAATCTTACCTAACAATACAAGCGGCACTGCCGAGGATTCAGGAAAAAGCGACCCAAAAACAAGCGATTTCAGTTGATAGTCCTACACTATAATACTTTTGTTCTGGATGTTGAGAAAAAAGGATAAACTTAACATCATACCAAAGAATGAATTAACTTTGAACCTTTAGGGGATTGTCTGCGTCTAAAAGCACAGGATACAATCAAAGGAATTCCGAATCAAACTCATACCGACTTCAGATAAGCCAGACTCACCCGCGAGTCGGAATAGTAACAGACTTTTTCTGTGTCAAGGAGTCACCACCAAACCAATGCCCACCGCAAAAACCAACCAAACTCAATCACAGCCCACCCTCAATGCCGATATGGTGCGTACCTATCTGCACGAAATTGGGCGAGTTCCCCTCCTAACTCACGAACAAGAAATTATTTACGGCAAACAAGTCCAACGGATGATGAGCCTGTTAGAAGCGAAAGAAGCACTATCGAAACAATTAGGACGGGAACCACAGCACTTGGAGTGGGCGGATTCGGTGAATTTAAGCGAAAATGAACTGGATCGCGCCTTGAAAACTGGCGATCGAGCTAAACGGAAAATGATTGAAGCTAACCTCCGCTTGGTGGTTGCGATCGCTAAGAAATATCAAAAGCGGAACATGGAATTCCTAGATCTAATTCAAGAGGGTAGTCTGGGATTAGAAAGAGGTGTAGAGAAATTTGATCCCACCAAAGGTTATAAATTTTCTACCTATGCCTACTGGTGGATTCGACAAGCGATTACCCGTGCGATCGCTCAACAGGCCCGCACCATTCGTTTACCCATCCATATCACCGAAAAACTGAATAAAATCAAAAGAACCCAGCGCGAACTCGCCCAAAAACTGGGCAGAAGTGCCACTCCCGCCGAGATTGCCCTGGAATTAGAGCTAGAACCCGCTCAAATCCGCGAATATCTCAGTATGGCTCGTCAACCCATCTCCCTTGATGTGCGCGTCGGCGATAACCAAGATACGGAATTGTCGGAATTATTAGAAGATAGCGGAGTTTCTCCCGATACCTTCATCACCCAAGAGTTATTACGGCAAGACTTAGCCAATCTCCTGGCCGAATTAACCCCCCAACAACGGGAAGTGATTACTCTCCGTTTCGGTTTAACCGATGGCAAAGAGTTATCCCTAGCCAAAATCGGTCAGAGAATGAACATCAGTCGAGAACGAGTGCGACAATTAGAACACCAGGCTCTGGCTCATTTACGCCGTCGCCGGGCTAACGTCAAGGAATATATTGTCGCTAGTTAGTAAAATTAGCAAATAACCCAGAAGGAGAGCGCAAGCTCTCTTTTTTTTTCGGTTTATCATTGCTAAATTTTTAACCTACCTGAACAAAAAAAGGGGAAATTTTGTCAGTGTCCTTAACTGCAAGCTCGATACAATGTTAATTTTTATGTCAATTTTAACCCGTTTTGACAAAATCTTTAAAAATATGTCCAACTTTGTAGAAAAAACCTAAGTAGCTTTTTCAACTTTTGTCCATTTTTAGTGATAAAAAATACCCAAAAAATAGAGTTAAATTTAACTAAAAAAATCATAAGTCCGCTTGACTTTGAAAATTCAATTATCTACACTTCATGGAAGTTGAGTGAGAAATATTTAAGGACTTAATTTATTCCTTAAATCTCTTTGCTTGACCATTGAAATAAAGAAATGACTGGCGTATAAACCAGACTCAACTCTTTACAGGTTTGAACATCTTCTCTGTAAGCGGTTCCGCTTTAATTGGACAGAAAAATAATTAGGGAGATAATTACAATGAATGAAAAATATGCCTCTTCTGGGCGAGTGAGTCACTCAATCAAGATCGCTCTAGGTTTTGCTCTGGCGGGTGCCGTTGTTTTCCCCGCAGCAACTCAAGCGGCGACTAATACCCAAAAACAGACTGCGATCGATTCTGGCTTGGCCTGGCTGGCAACCCAACAGCAGGCCAATGGCAAGTGGATTTACGACAACGCGAACAGTGGAGATGTTGCCGCGACTGGCGCTGCCCTGCTGGCATTTATCGAGGAGGGAAATACCCCGACATCGGGGACTTATAGCGCAAATGTGACTAACGGACTGAATTACCTGTTCGGCAGCGCCCAAAGTGCGGGTGTGGGGCTGAGGTTCGGTCCCAACGATTTCAATCAGGTTTACAACACGGGGTTAGTCCTGCCTGCCATTATCAAGGCGGCTCCCCTGAGTACGGTGATTAGCTCTACCAACCCGCTCGTCAACGGCCAGACCTATGGCCAGGTGGTTCAGTTGGCGATCGATTACCTGGCTGATGCACAGAATGACCCTAGCACTGGCGTTTACGCGGGGGGCTGGCGCTATACGCCCAACTATGGCAGTTCGGATAACTCAGTCTCCCAATGGCCAGCCTTGGCGAGCTTGTATGCTCAAGGGGCAGGTATTACCTGGCCTACCAGTGTGAAGAATCTGCAACTGAACTGGATCGACTACAGCCAGAATGACACGACGGGCGGCTTGGGCTATATTGATCCTAACAGTACAACTCCCCTGCGCACGGGATCCGGACTGGTACAGATGTCGGCTGCTGGCCTAGGTACTAGCAGTTCCCGCGTCCAGAATGCCTTAAACTATATCAACAATAATTGGCAAACCTCTGGAGCTGCTGGCACTTTTGGCGACTACTACGGTATGTGGGCAGTCTATAAGGGGTTAGAAAGCACTATCGGCCTGGACGATACGACCACGATCACTAACCTCTACGGTCAGGGAACGAATCTCCTCGATCCGGGGAGTACCTGGAACTGGTGGGAGGAATTTTCCCAATATCTTGTTAACAACCAAAACAGTTCTCATTATTGGTCTGGCGGCTCCTATGGCAGTGTGTCCATGCAAACAGCCTGGGCAATTAATATGCTGCAAGCAACCCAGATCCCAGGATCTGAACCTGAAAAGGTTCCCGAACCTGCGTCAGTCTTAGGCTTACTTGCCATCGGTGCTTTGGGTGCAGGTTCAGTTTTACAACGCAAATTATTAAAGTAGGAATCTGACTGATACCATTTTTCTTTATTCGTGGCAGACATCCTACTCCCCTCTCCGTTTCTGGGAGAGGGTTTGGGGGTGAGGGTAATTAACCATCTCTGTCATTACTTTAGAAAAATGGTATGAGAAAATCACTACTTAAAAATCGATCACTAAAAGCGATCGCACTCAATCAATCCAGTGCGATCTTTTTGAACGTCATTCCTCAGTCTTTAGAGACTTTTTCCCTCACAAGTGCGAGAATTGCTACAATATGGAATCAGGATTACTTTTCACCTGTGGGAGTTTCTTCATGACTAGATCAACAGAAACAGCGACCCCAACATTATACGAAGAAGATTTTTATCTCTGGCTAAAAACCACGGCAGAACAATTAAAAAAAGGCCAGTTTGCCGAGGTGGATTTAGACAACTTAATTGAGGAGATTGAATCGATGGGGAGAAGTGAAAGACACGCGCTCAAAAGTCTTTTAACTCGTCTCCTAGAACATTTACCTGAAATGTCGGCTTGAAGGCTCTCGGTTTTACCTCGGAGATGAAAAGCCGACCAGCATAGAAATAGCGAAGCACGATTGACAACTCAATTCTTAGCGTGCTAGAATAGTTTG
>SFBL01000174.1 GCA_007095785.1 Microcystis aeruginosa Ma_SC_T_19800800_S464 | reverse complement strand
GAGGTAAGCAAAGCACGACGTTTTTAAAAATTTTCAGATATTTATTCCGAGAAATCGACTAAAAATGTTGCCAGATAAGGATTTGAGAGAATGACATTTGAGAGAATGAAATGACCCTAGGGCAAGGGGGGGGTGGGGGAAATTCGGCTAATCTAAGGATAGGCGGTTAAGATGCGTCTTAGCTTAACCGGCAAACAAATCTCTCGCTTAGTCGGTGTTGCGCCCATCAATCATGATAGTGGTCAACGGATTGTTAATTTTGTTTTTTTGACGGAATTGGTAGCCGCAAATACGCACCCTACAAGCTGTGTGGCCGGGTTAATTTATCAGTGTGAAATCAGCCGCTATCAGGGTAGGAACAGTCAACAAATTGGCAAATTCAGAGCCACTTCCTAAGCCAGCAGCACTACCATTTTGATTGTAGTAAATACTGCCACTACTGGTACTGTAAACGATAAAAGCACTGCTAGTGGCGACTAAATCATCGTCATCGACGCTGGCAAATTCAGCTGGTTGACTGAAGCCATTGCCGATGACACTTTGTAAGGCAGTAAAGATGGCTTTACTTAATACTATTTTATCACTGCCCGAAGTGAAATCGCTGATGGCATCGATGCCTAAATTACTACTGTTGAAGATAAAGTTATCGCTACCATTACCACCAGTAAGTAAATCATCGCCGGAACCACCAATTAAACTATCGTTTCCGTCTTGACCGGTTAATTGATCGTTGCCACCACCACCAGTTAGAGTATTATTAAGGCTATTCCCGGTTAGTCGGTCATTACCGCTATCGCTAATAATATTTTCGATGGTGTTATTTGCCGAAAAAGTCAATTTTAGATTATTGGTAACGGCGGTTTGGACAGTGGTAATCCCTAAGTTAACTCGTACTGCGGTATTTGTCCCAGTAAAGTCGAGGGTATCGATACCGCCGGTGGTAGTTTCTTGGATGGTATCGCTTCCTAATGGGGTTGAAGCATTGAAACAGTAAATATCGTTACCATTAGCACCAGCGAGGATATTGTTACCACTATTTCCGGTAATTTTATTGTCACCAGCGTTACCTGTACCGTTAATATTATTAGTGCCAATTAGTCTGAGGTTTTCGACATTATTGGGTAAGGTGCGAGTAATTGCGCTTTGTAGGGTGTCAGTAATAATTACTTGTCCAATTGCTTCGTCGGGATTGATGGTAGCATTAACCGGATTTGACAGGGTTACGGTAAAGACTTCATCCGGTTCATTGAGATTATCATTGAGGATGGGAATGCTAATACTAGCGGTGGAAGTATTAGGTGCAATGGTGAGGGTTCCTGTCTGGCTAGTGTAATCTACATTGGCGGTAGCATCAATGGGTGCAGTGGTATAGTTGACAGTAATTTGTTGTGGATTGGGGTTATTGACAGTAACAGTGAGGATTGCATTATTATTTTGACCTTCCACCACGGTGATGTCGTTGATGGAGAGTTGCGAGGTGACACTGGTATCATCATTGGTAATTGTTCCCGTAGCTGCGTTAGGAGTACCTACTGTATAACCTGTCCCGGTCGCGAGGGTTAAAGCGACGGTTTCATTGTTTTCAACTGTAGTATCAGCAGTGGGGTCAACTGTTACCGTCGCAGTGGATGAACCGGCTGCGAAGGTGACAGTATTGGTAGTCCCTGTACGAGTGTAATCGGTATTAAGAGTCGCTGTCCCTCCGAGGGTGTAATTGACTGTTAAAGCATTTGTTGTTACACCAGTACGGGTGAAGGTGTAAACCAGATTAGTTGTCCCGTCTTCAGTGACACTGCTGGGAGAAACTGCTAGGGTGACACTGGTATCATCATTGGTAATTGTTCCCGTGGCTGCGTTAGGAGTACCTACTGTATAACCTGTCCCAGTCGCAAGAGTTAAAATGACGGTTTCGTTGGGTTCAACTGTAGTATCAGCAGTGGGGTCAATTGTTACGGTAGCAGTCGCTGAACCAGCAGCAAAGGTGACTGTATTGGTAGTCCCTGTACGAGTGTAGTCGGTATTTAAAGTCGCTGTCCCTCCGAGGGTGTAATTGACTGTTAAAGCATTGGTTGTTACACCTGTACGAGTGAAGGTATAAACGAGATTAGTTGTCCCGTCTTCTGTCACACTACTAGGAGAAACTGCAAGAGTAATACTGGGAAGGGTGACATCATCATTGGTAATTGTTCCCGTCACTGCGGTAGTCGTACCTACTGTATAACCTGTCCCAGTCGCAAGAGTTAAAGCGACGGTTTCATCAGATTCAACTGTTGTGTCAGCAGTGGGGTCAACTGTTACGGTAGCAGTGGATGAACCAGCAGCAAAGGTGACACTGGTGGGAATAGATGTGTAGTCTGTCCCGTTGGTAGCTGTCCCTCCGATTGTATAGTTAACAGTTAAGGGATTAGTGGTTACTCCTGTCCGAGTGAAGGTATAGACTAAGTTAGCTGTCCCATCTTCAGTCACACTACTAGGAGAAACTGCAAGAGTAATACTGGGAAGGGTGACATCATCATTGGTAATTGTTCCCGTAACTGCGGTAGTCGTACCTACTGTATAACCTGTCCCAGTCGCAAGAGTTAAAGCGACGGTTTCGTTGGGTTCAACTGTAGTGTCAGCAGTGGGGTCAACTGTTACAGTCGCAGTCGCTGAATTAGCAGCAAAGGTGACACTGGTGGGAATAGATGTGTAGTCTGTCCCGTTGGTAGCTGTCCCTCCGATTGTGTAGTTGACGGTTAAAGCATTTGTTGTTACTCCACTGCGGGTGAAGGTATAGACTAAGTTAGCTGTACCGTCTTCAGTCACACTACTAGGAGAAACCGCAAGAGTAACACTGGTATCATCATTGGTAATCGTACCGGTAACTGCGGTGGTCGTACCTACTGTATAACCAGTCCCGGTCGCAAGAGTTAAAGCAACAGTTTCGTTACTTTCAACTGTAGTATCAGCAGTGGGGTCAACTGTTACGGTAGCAGTGGATGAGTTAGCAGCAAAGGTGACTGTATTGGTAGTCCCTGTACGAGTGTAGTCGGTATTTAAAGTCGCTGTCCCTCCTAGGGTGTAATTAACAGTTAAGGGATTAGTGGTTACTCCTGTCCGAGTGAAGGTATAGACTAAGTTAGCTGTCCCATCTTCAGTCACCTGACAGGGGGACAAGAAGGTGCTCCTATCCCTAATTCTTTCGTTAGCTTTTTGCCTAGAATCGCTAGATCTATTTCTAGCGAGAGAAGCCAGAAGCCTTTGTTGGCAAGTTTTCTAGCTCGCTTGTCCCCCTGTCAGTTCAGTCACACTACTAGGAGAAACTGCAAGAGTGATACTAGGAAGGGTGACATCATCATTGGTAATTGTTCCCGTAACTGCGGTAGTCGTACCTACTGTATAACCTGTCCCAGTCGCAAGAGTTAAAATGACGGTTTCGTTGGGTTCAACTGTAGTATCAGCAGTGGGGTCAATTGTTACGGTAGCAGTGGATGAACCAGCAGCAAAGGTGACTGTATTGGTAGTCCCTGTACGAGTGTAGTCGGTATTTAAAGTCGCTGTCCCTCCTAGGGTGTAATTAACAGTTAAGGGATTGGTTGTTACACCTGTACGAGTGAAGGTATAAACGAGATTAGTTGTCCCGTCTTCTGTCACACTACTAGGAGAAACTGCAAGAGTGATACTAGGAAGGGTAGGACTAGAAACATAGCTAAAATAACTAGCAGTTAGACTTAATGCTGTTTGATTATTGATAACCGCAATAAGTTCATCTGGTTCGCTGCCTGGTTTGTTGATGTAGAGAGTAGTAGTGGAACCAGAAACCGATAACAGATAGTCACTACTTGAACCCCGTAGCTGAATTGTGTCATCAATGGTGTTAAAGTCTAGGATGTGCGCGTAGTCGCTAGTACCTGCATTAGTTGTATTACCGTCATCGTAACCAATCCAAGTTGCGTCACCAAGGATAAATTTATCGCTTCCTGCTCCTCCTGTTAAAGAATCAATTTCTTCTCCTTTTCCTGGGGTGCTACTGTTAGGGTTAACCCCTGTGATGATGTCACTCCATTTCCAGTGGAGAAGCTATCGTTAGAAATTGTGCCAGTAATTTGGAAGCGTTCGATATTACTGAAGCTAACTTCATCATAGCTATTACTGTTGTAGTAAGCTTGGAAATACCCATATCCATCATAATAACTATAACCCGTAATGCCAGCGTAGTTATTACTCGAATAGTCGATGATTAATAGGTCATTACCAGCACCACCATTTACGGTATCAACTCCTAATCCAGGTGTAATGGTGTCGTCTCCATTGCCTGTATTCAGATTGTCATTAAATCTTCCCGTAAGTTTGATAGTATCATTACCACCGCCTGTGGTGAGGCCAAAGGATTCGATACTAATGATACTGGTTCCTGTTGGTATGATAGGAGTGACCCCAGTAGTATCAAAGGTGATACCAGTGGCAATACTGGTAAAGTCATCTACTAGGTAATCAATTCCGTCTCCTCCATTAATGGTGTCGTTTCCATATCCAGCATCAAGAGTGTCATTCCCTAAACCTCCCGTGAGGCTATCATTTCCCTCTCCAGCACTAAGGAAATCATTGCCTACACCCCCAGTAAGGGTGTCGTTTCCATTTCCTGCGGTGAGACTATCGTTTCCATCTCCTCCATCAATCGTATTATTACCATCTCCTCCAGCAATAGTGTCATTCCCCGCACCCCCAGTAAGGGTGTCGTTTCCATTTCCTGCGGTGAGATTATCGTTTCCATCTCCTCCATCAATCGTATTATTACCATCTCCTCCATCAACTCCATTTCCAGTGGAGAAGCTATCGTTAGAAATTGTGCCAGTAATTTGGAAGCGTTCGATATTACTGAAGCTAACTTCATCATAGCTATTACTGTTGTAGTAAGCTTGGAAATACCCAGAATTGTTAAAAGAATAACCATAAATGCCATCGTAGTTATTACTCGAATAGTCGATGATTAATAGGTCATTACCAGCACCACCATTTACGGTATCAACTCCTCGCAAAGGACTAATAGTATCATCCCCAGCAGTTCCGGTAATATTGTCATTCCCGTTTGTTCCCGTAAAATTCGCTTGCTCAATCTGAATCTGTTGCCCATTCAAAGTAACATAAGCAGTATCATCTTCAGCTTTAAGCGCCTGTAACTCCTGAGTAGATAAAGTCTCTCCCAAAACTAACGACGCAAAAATTGCCCCCTCATCTCCCGCGCTATCCACCGGATTAATTTGAGCATCCACATAATGCCCAATTTCCTCTAAAATTACCTTAACTAGCGATTCTGAGGCAGCAACATTCAAAAAAGACTCTGATAAATAAATTTTATTAGTGCTAACCGCATAAGCACCCTTCGCTGTCCCTAAAACTTCGCCACTGAGTACCTCAATTGGGGGAAGTTGACTGAAATTGCGACTTTGCCACTGATTTCGTAATTCTGTTGTCTTAACCACATCATAACTTGTGCCAAAAGCGGTTTCTAAATTCGCCCAAAAATCATCAGATTGAGCGAAATCGAACAAAATATCGTCAACAGCAGGAAGGAGGGGCAAAAGAGTAGAAGTCATGACACTAACAGCAGAGGTTTATTGCTAACAGTTTTAGCTCAACAAGTGTCGATTTTTCAATACCCCTGTAACAGAAATTAACATTTATTACCAGAAACCCGGTTTCTAAATAGGTTCTCAAAGAAACCCGGTTTCTAAATACCAAAGAAAACGGGTTTCTAAATAATTTCTCAAAGAAACCCGTTTTCTCATTTGTTGCGAAGATGCGATCGCTAACGTCAAAGCGAGGCAGTTATTTGCTTAATTTTAGAGGTTTGTTGGCAAATTAGCATTTTTTGTGATAGATTGTAACCATAGTAGCTTTTTATACTTAATTGTCAGTAATAATCATGAATGCTACAGCAATACGTCAACAAATAATTGAATCATTAGCTAATCTTTCTGGCGAACAATTATTGCAAATTAGAGAGTTAATCGAGCAAAATTTTTTAACTCAAATTAAACCTAAATCAGAAGAAGAAAGACAACAGTTAATTAAATCATTACAAGGTAAATATGCTCATGCACCCACCAGTAGTGAAGATTTTGCCCAACAAAAACAAGCAGAAATTGATTGGGAGGAGCGTAATAGATGAATATCATTTTAGATGCTTGTGCTGTAATTGCTTTTGTTCGTAATGAAACAGGAGCGGATCTTGTCAGAGAAATCATCACTAATCAAAACAATAACAAAATCATTCATCTGGTTAATCTTTGCGAATTTTATTATAATTTTTATCGCAACATAGGAGAATCAGAAACAGAAAAACTAATTCAAGAATTAAGTGATATTAACATAAAAACTCGCTTTGATTTAAGTAGCAAGTTTTGGCGACAAGTAAGCAAATATAAAGCACTAATTAAGCGCATTTCTTTAGCTGATTGTTTTGCTTTAACTTTAGCCAATCAAGAAAAAGGAATTTTAGTTAGGGTTTGCTGAATAAATCTAAAAACCTTATCCAACAAGGTTTTTAGACTTTTTTTCCCTCAAAAATTTTTCCCTGAAAATTAGGTAATTGACCACCTGAAAATGGGTAAAACCCCACACCCCACACCCCAACCCCCAACCCCCAACCCCCAACCCCCACCGAAAAACTTTTTCAGCAGACCCTAGTTACTTCTGACCGAAAAGAATTTGAACCGATTATTCCTCTTAATATTTGTCAGATTAATTTTATTCGTTAATAAGTCCAGAAAACGGGTTTCTCGAAAAAAACCGTTTTCTAAATTAGCGGTAGCTGCTAATTTTAGTAGCTCTTCTAAGATAGTAGGGTTAGTCATTTTGCCGATTATCTCTTCAATTTCTGAAGAAATCTGTCCAAACCGCACAGTTAAAACTGTTTTTATGTCATCGCTGCTTTTTTCTAACGCGCCTATTTCCTTGCCTATTTCCTTGCCTATTTCTTTACTGCGTTCGATTCCTCGTAACTCCATATTACTTACTAAAGGCATAGTTCTTTCCTCCTCAAATTGTTTAATTTTACTTTCTAAACTTGACTGTAATTCAGAGGATAAAGTCATCATATTGTCGATGATTTCAAACAGTTTAATTATCTGTTGCCTCGGTTCTTCGTTACTTGGTATGGTTCGATAGGGGGGCATAAATTGACTAAATCCTTATCTGGCAAGAGATTTAATTGATTAGTTCGCTCTAGATCGAAAACAGTTGACAAAAATCGCAGC
>SFBL01000173.1 GCA_007095785.1 Microcystis aeruginosa Ma_SC_T_19800800_S464 | reverse complement strand
TTTTAGCTAATTTGGTTAAATTTTTACGCCGCAAATTTACAATTTTCTCTTATTTTAAAATAATCTCAACTTTTAACTTCCAAATTAGGTTCTTTCCTCAGTTTGTGAGAAATGCGGGAGATCCACCTGTCCCCACTTATGTATCAGGGTAATAACCCCATTCCATCACCTCCTTGACCATTTCTCTCAAGTCATCGTTCTTTGTTTTTCCCTCCCGCTTGTCATAAATACGAAAATTGATAGAAAAAAATTTTTTGTTTAGTTCGGTATAAAATATTGTAATTACGCTTATGTTTACCTGACCATAAATAGTCATTGTCGAGATGTGTAGTAACTCGTATTTTACTTATAAAACAGACTTTCTAGGGACTGAAACGAAACCATTACTCTTCGGTGCTTGCGAATTGTAAGAAGGTTTTTCAAAATCAGTATTTTTTATTAAACTTACCCAAAAATACCCAAAAGAGTCAGACAGCCTCTACAGTGCTTTGATAAAAATGGGAAAACACGAGTTTTTAGCAACTATCGTGCATTTAATTGTGCTGATCTCGAAAAAATTGCTGTTTTTTTACGATAAAATTGCTGTTTTTTCACGATTTATTTAGAACTAATTTATTAGTAAAAAAAGATGTTAAAATATTCTTGATCAACTTAGGCTTTGTGGCTAGTATGTAAAGCATCTAGCTTCTTCATTGGAGACACCTGAATGAAAGCCCTATTACTGTGGCCGCTGATGCCCAACTCCTTTTGGTCCTATCAAGAGACTTTAGATCTAGCTGGTTTGAGATCAACCAATCCGCCTCTAGGTTTAATTACGGTGGCAGCCCTGTTACCATCGGATTGGGAAATCCGGTTTGTTGATCGCAATGTCCGATTGGAAACGGCTTCGGATTGGGAGTGGTGCGATTTGGTAATCATCTCCGCCATGATCATTCAGAAAAAAGACTTTCAAGAATTGATTGCCAAAGGTTTGCAGTTGGGTAAAAAAGTGGCTGTGGGCGGGCCTTACCCCACCTCCTATCCAGAAGTTGCCCAAAAAGCTGGGGCAGATTACCTGATTCTCGATGAAGGAGAACTGACAATCCCGCTGTTCCTGGCGGCCCTGGAGCGGGGTGAACCGAGTGGTGTCTTTAGAGCCAGTGAGAAACCAGATGTCACCATGACACCGATCGCCCGCTATGATTTACTAGATCTGGATGCCTATCTGGCGATTACCGTGCAGTTTTCTCGCGGTTGCCCCTTTCAATGCGAATTTTGTGACATCATCAACCTCTATGGCCGCAAACCGCGCACCAAAACCCCAGAACAAATGTTGGCTGAGTTGGAGACGTTATACCAACTGGGCTGGAGGCGCTACATTTTTGTGGTGGATGACAACTTCATTGGCAATAAGCGGAATGCCAAGGTGTTTCTGCGGGAGTTGATCCCCTGGATGGAACAACACCAGTATCCCTTTAAACTGATTACGGAAGCTTCCCTGAATCTGGCCGAAGACAGCGAACTGATCGAGTTAATGGTCAAGGCCGGCTTTGTGCTGGTGTTTATGGGGATTGAGACCCCAGATACCGATAGCTTAATGGGCATTAACAAGGTTCAAAACACCCGCCAATCCCTGATCGAATCCTGTCACAAAATTACCCGCATGGGGCTGCAGATTATGTCTGGCTTCATTATCGGTTTTGACAATGAGAAATCTGGCGCAGGGCAGCGGATCAAAGAGTTTATTATGGAGGCGAGTATTCCCCAGGGGCAGTTTAGCCTGCTCCAGGCACTGAAAAATACCGCCCTGTGGAATCGCCTGCAACGGGAAGGTCGTCTGGTGGATGGCATGGGCACTGTCCATCAGGGAGCGATGATGAACTTTGAGCCAACTCGCCCGGTGGAAGAGATTACCGAAGAATACATCGATGCTTTCTGGGAAATCTACGATCCTGTTAACTACCTGAAACGAACCTTCAACCATTTCATGATCATGGGGGGATGGCGCGGCAAATCGAACCGTAAATTAGATTGGCAACAGTGGCAATTGTTCCGTTCCTTGCTCTGGCGACAGGGGATTGTCCGACCGACGCGGTTCCGTTTCTGGTGGCAACTGGTGGTGATTGCCTGGGTTAAACCCCGTCTGCTAGAAGAGTATCTAGCGACCCTAGGGATAGGTGAGCATTTTTTTGCCTATCGCTATGAAGTCAGAGAACAATTACTAAAACAACTAGCCGATTTGAAGCAACAGAAAGCAAGGGTAGCCCAGCTGGAAAAAACGCTCAAAAGCTAGACAATAGCACCGACGAACAGTCAATGCAGACATTTTGGCAAATTTTTCTTTTGTACGATAGTTTTCCTGATTTGAGATTTTCCCCCTTACAAAAGAAGTAAGGGGGAAAAAAATCAATTGGCACGCTGTTCAACCAACAGTTGGTAAGCATGATTAAAATCAGCCGTTGTAATGCGAATATCAGCCGGGTCAGTCATTCCCTGATGGCGATAACGACGAATTGCCATCAGTGCCGCTTGGTTACATAATAACGATAAATCTGCGCCATTCCAGCCTTCGGTTGCCTCGGCCCAATAGCCTAAATCCACATCCTCTAAAGGACGTTCATCATTATGAACCCCCAGAATTGCTAAACGACTAGAGGCATTCGGTAAATCAACTTTTAACTGTAAATCTAACCGTCCCGCTCGCAATAAGGCCGGATCTAAAGCATCTGGGCGATTAGTGGCTCCAATCACTAAAATCGTTGCCCCCGTTTGCAACCCATCTAACTCCGTGAGGATTTGTCCCACAACCCGGTCACTCACGCCTGAATCCCCACTATAACGACCTCTTGCCGGTGCTAAAGTATCAATTTCATCAATAAAAACCACACAAGGGGCTGCCTGACGAGCTTTGGCAAACAACTCACGCACCGCTTGTTCACTCGCACCCACCCATTTACTCAAAAGCTCAGGTCCATTAATACTGATAAAATTAGCTCGCGCCTGAGATGCAACCGCTTTGGCCAATAAGGTTTTTCCCGTTCCGGGGGGACCCCAAAGTAAAATACCTTTGGGAGCTTGGGCTTTGGTTTGCGTATATAATTGCGGATGGAGTAATGCCCCTTCCACGGACTCCTGTAGGGTTTGTTTAATCTGTTCAAGTCCGCCAATATTGTCCCAGGCCACATGGGGAGATTCCACCTCCACAGACCGCAATACCGCCGGTTTAACTTCTTTAAGGGCCTGCAAAAAGTCGGCTTGGACTACCGTCATTGTTTCTGGAATTCGCGAGTCAATCGTAGGAACCTGGCGCCGCAAAGCACTATAGGCCGCTTTCTGGCAAACGGCTTTTAAATCTGACCCGACAAATCCCACCGCGTTATCGGCAATCAGATCTAAGGAAACTGATTCATCTAGGGGCATGGAACGGGTGAGAATTTGCAGGATTTCTAAACGGCCCTTGCGGTCAGGCACCCGAAAGAGGACTTCTCGGTCAAACCGTCCAGGACGACGGAGGGCAGGGTCAAGATGGTCGGGACGGTTTGTCGCCGCTAGAACAATTACCCCTTGGCTTTGGGCAAAGCCATCCATTAAACCCAGCAATTGGGCCACCAGTCTTTTTTCTACTTCCCCTTCAACTTTACTGCGATCGGGAGCCATGCTATCAATTTCGTCAATAAAAACGATACAAGGCGCATTCTTACTGGCTTTCTCAAAAATTCCCCGCAGTTTTTGCTCAGCCTCCCCATAATATTTGCTGATCACCTCTGGTCCGACTAAGGCAATATAGTTAACACCGAGTTCTTCGGCCAAAGCCCGGGCAGTCAGGGTTTTACCGGTTCCAGGGGGTCCGACTAAGAGAACGCCGCGAGTAGGTTCAAGTCCTAACTTGGCCAATAAGTCAGGGCGTTTCAGAGGAATGGCAATTAGTTCCTTGAGTTCTTTAATCACTTCCGTCAAGCCCCCAACATCTTTCAGGGAAGCCGTGGTCGGTCCTTCGGGCGGTGTCACACTGTCTTCAACCCCTGAATCGTTCGGGGTATCGCGATAGCGATTCACCTCAAAATCATCCCCGCCAGCATTGTTAGGGCGATAAACTCCCCCTGGACGGGGAATACCGCCAGCACGGGGAATATTACTCAAGGGACGGGAATTAAATTGCACTTCGGTTTTAATTTCCCCTTTTTCCAGTTTTTCTTCTAAGGTTTTAGCCAGCTCTACTAATTGCTCAAAGCCTTTGAATAATTCTACCATAAAATTTCTCCTGAATCAAGTGAAGGACGGGGACTGGGTATTGACACTCTCGCCGTCAAGCTACGCTGTGACGGGAGATTCTTGCTTCTACTCCTCTTAACTAGACACAATCCGAAGACTATGCCCCCGTCAGACCGAATCCACAAGCGTTTTAGTTTAACGTCTACCGACTGCCCGGCGGCGGACGGAGCTGAATTTTATTTGTGGGCTGTTTTGACCTTAGCCGTTAAGCTTCTATCCTGCTTGACCCGTCACCATTACATTTTCAAGGGCGATATTTGTTCCGAGGTACAAAGGAGCGGGAGGTTTCCGTGATACTTTACGCGCTTTACCGCTTTCTGTATTCTAGCGAAATCCCTCGAAAGTGGAAACGCTACCGCGTTAGTTTCATTTTGGTCGCGATTCATCTCCCGTTAGAGCCGCCCTTGCTTAACGGGAGTCCTCTCGCGACCTTGAGATAGATGAGGTTAAGAAGTCGGACTTGATTAGACTAATTACCTTTAAAATAACAGATCTGCCGCGCCTTTTACCCGGGCTAGAGGTTCTACTGACCGGGGTAAACTGGCTAAGCGGATCAAAGTTTGATCTGGGAATAAATCCCGATCAATTTCCTCATTAGCGTGATAACGATTCTGCACGACGTAACGTTGATAGACTCCCATTTTTTTCAAAGATGCTGTCAATCGCACTTGTTCGGCAACGATAGCATCTTGGGCTTGCAAAACTCCAATAAATTCTGTATGTTGGGGGTCATTGAGTTTTTTCTGGGCAGACATCACTTGTTGTCTTAAGGTTCGCAATCGTCCCATTAAATCTACACGCCCTAAGACATTTTGATACTTCATCCAAAGCTTAAAAATCCAACTTAACCAATCTCCTAAAGCCGTTGGCATTTCTAAAAATCGCAAGAGATGACCGGTAGGAGCCGTATCTAAAATAATCAAATCTTGTTGTTTCTGGTCTAATAACTCCATCACTGTTACTAGGGATAACATTTCATCAATTCCTGGCAGAGATTGAGCGACAATTTGTCGCCAAGCTTCTGGAGTATAAGCTAGTTTGATGTTCCCTTCTTCCTTACCTTCACCACTAATCATTTCTGCCAGTTCCCATAAATAATCATCCCGAAATTTTTCTAAAACGATATTAGCATCAACTTCTTGACCACTTAAATTATCAGTTAATTGTGTGGATTGATGTCCTAATTTTGTCCCAAAGGCATCTCCCAAAGAATGCGCTGGATCAATAGAAATAATTCTAATTTTTTGATCGGGATGACGATTAGCTAACGCCCAACCAATGGCCGCAGCAACGGTGGTTTTTCCCACACCCCCCTTGCCACCAATGATAATGAGTTGGCGTTTGTCGTCAATAAAATCACTAAAACTCGGCAGAATTTTTTGCGGCCATTGAATAGGAGGCGGGGGAGTAAATTCTACTTTTTCGATGATTTTAATTTGACTCATGATCTGATCTAATGCTTCACCTCCTAGGGGTTCTTTTGCTTGTTGGGGCAGGGTGAAAATTGTCTCTTGGCCTGGAATTTTTAGGAATTTATCCAGGAGTTGCTGTTGCTCACTATAGCGATCTAAATTTTGATTAGGATCCGTTAGAATGCGATTAATAAATAATCTGCCGCAGGGAATATTTAAGTGATGCAAACTATTGAGTAATCGTTCGGTTTCTAATAAACTCATCGGTTCGGCAATTGCCACAATTAAACAAAGGGTAAAATCCCGATCTTGTAGGATTCGTTTGCCTTCGGTTAATTCTGCTTGTGTTTTGACTAAAAAGTCATCCACATCATCGGCATTGTAGGTTTTTGAAAAAGTTTGCGAAATAACACGATGTTTTTCTTGAAACAACTCTAAAGAATTGAGAATAATCTCTAAAAAGTCTTTAATTTCCAATAAATTCAAGGTATGACCAGAGGGGGCCATATCAACAACAATTCGATCAACAACTTTTCCAATAAGTAATCGTTGAATTTCTAATAGACCCATAATTTCATCTAAACCTGGCCAGTCTAAATCCCAAACAGGAGTTAAATCTTCTCCTTCAACAAAACTGCCCCGTTCTACTAAAATTTCTAAAAATTTTCCGTATTTTTCTTTAAATTCTAAGAGCAATTTTTCCGCATCTAATGCCCTAACTTTTAAGTTGGGTAAGTCTTTTACAGGTGATGCTTGATCGCTAACTTCTGTTTGCAATACATCCCCTAAAGAATGAGCAGGATCGGTTGAGATTAACAGGATTTGTTCCTCCGGAAATAATTTAGCCCAACGGCGAGCAAATCCACAGGAAAGGGTGGTTTTTCCCACTCCTCCTTTGCCACTAAACATAACTAAATGTCGAGTGTCATAGCAACTTAGAGCGTTATTTACCAAGTTAAAGTTAGTCATAGAGAAATCAAGTTAAGTAAAGTGATAGGGGGGAGAAACTTGTCCTAATTGTAATTCCCAACGGGGGCAAGCTTTCTGCCAATGCAAGACTTGCTCGATTAGTAAAGGTTCTTCTTGAAAATCAACTAAAAGATAAATTCGTGATTCTGTCCCCGGAGCAGTAATAATCTTCGTTGACGGATAGCTTTGGGTGATTAAATCCACGAGATTTTGCCATTCTGAACCTTGCAAAGTATAAAAATCTTGTTGGGCTTCATAAAGCTGTTTTTTGGCTAAAAAATATTGTCTGCCCTTGCTTTCAGAAGAGAGTACAGGCTCCTCTAGCTTACGGGGAATACATTTTAAAAGATATTCTCCTTTTCCCTCAAGTTCTTCAATTTTTTCTTGATATTCTTGGGCATGAGAACAAAGATGAGTCAGTAAATTTTCTGCCTCTAAAAAAGATGTGCCAAAACGTAAGGGTAAAATAGTGGTTTGTCGAAATAATTCACAGATGACTCGATCATGACATAAAACCGATTGAATCAAGCGTTCATCATCATTTTGTAAAGTGTCTAAACAAACTTCGGGTTCAACTACGGCCGATATATCTTCACTGGTTATCAGTAACAATGGGTTAGCCATTCCAACCGGTAATTTTAGGCTTTCTATTGGGGTTTTCAAAAAAGCGTAAGTATATAGATTGTACAATTTCATAGGGTTTACTAAAAGAAAATTGACGATTTTTTACGAGTTTTTATATTGGGGCGTTGATATGCTAGAATATTCTAAGTTATTCAGAGATTGTTATGACAACCACTCGTCCACCCAGACCAATGAGATCTAAAATTAGCACCATGCCTCGGAAACAATCTGAAGCAGATCACCAACTTGAGCTTTATAAGTTAATTACTGAAAAACAACGTATCCAAGAAAAATTAGAAATGATGGAGCGGCAGATTCAGCAATTAAAAAATCGTCTCACGTTTGTGACAGAGCAAATTGAGACTACAGAACAAAGTATTCAAAATTTGCGTACAGCCAACCCTCCTAGTGTAGCTAAAAAACCTGATTCCCCCAAAACTGTTACTCACTCCTCTAATAATTCCAGTAATTTCCAAGCTTTTTACCTAGAATATTAAGGCTTAATCAAGGGCTAGTTCTGACCAAGCTTCAACGAGTTCTTGAGCTTGTCAAATCCGCCCTTACTAAGCTGACAATTTGTGATTTTGTTCATGATCTATCTGGTGGCAAAGATTGCAAGTTATAAACCTGGGAAGTATAGAGAAATTTTAGAGAGAAGATTCAGCTTCGTTTTCTGCCGCCTCTTCTTCTAAGGCTTGAATTTTTAATAAAAGTTCTTCTTCCCGAATTTCAAACTCCTCCTCAGAAATGTTGCCCATATCGTAAGATAGTTGTAAGGATAATAACAATTTATGCAAATTTTCTGCCTCATCATATTCTATATCTGCACGCTCTTGAATTTTTTCCCCAATCCAGATCAGACCCCCAATAGGACCGGTAATAGGAAGAAGTAAAAGATCGAGAAACATAACTGATACTCTCCTTAGATAAGTTGGGCAAAGGTATAGGGTGCAGTTAAATTGTTATAGCGAATTCTTAGGCGATCACCAAACTGCTGATCGATCGCCTCAACGTTTTGGCTAAATTCTGGCTCCTGCTCCCAGGGAATTAAATAAGCTGCATTGTAAATCATGTCATCCGTCATCGGATCGCTTTCAATCACCTCTTGGGCGCGATGATTTAATTGGTCTCTAAAGACTTGAATAATGTCTTGTTTCCGTTGCAATACAGTGGCTTCAATGAGTTGACCTATATGGATAATTTCTTCCATATTTAAGTTTTTCCCCATCATCGCATCCCGTTCTTGCTTTAACTTAGGATTAGACTCCAAAGCCGCTTGTAATTCCCACTGATTATCCCAAAAAATCTTAATGCTAACTTCTCGTTGGCCTGACAGTTTAGCAAATAATTCTTTCAGTTGGTCTTTATAGGGAGTAATTAGTTGTTCGGTGACGGATTCCCAGGTTTTGATAACTAAGCCAAAACGCAGGGGCAACAACGTTGTAAACCCTGCTTCCATGACAGTTTCTAATACTTTTTCATGGCAAATTAAATAGCGACGGGATGCCAAATACTTCTCTTTATGAGCAGCGGAGTAGAGAAAACTAAAACCATCAATCATCTCACTGTGAACTGGCTCATTATCAATCCCCTGCAAAACCAGTCCGTCAGGAAGCGGTTCGGGAAATATTCCATATAAGTAAAGACCCACTGTCATCAGTATTCTCCCAAATTAAACCGGCTGAGAAGTTAAAACCAAACGAAGCTTGAGGTGAATTAGATCTAGTTGAGCTAAACCCAGATCAACATTTCCTTCTACAACAACTCCTGTATTGAGAAGTCTATCCACTAATTCTAACACAGAAGGCTTAATACCCTCCTTTCCGGGATAATAACTCCCTGCTTCTGGTAAAAGAGTGCCAAACTCTCCTAGGTGGACATTTAACTCTTCTGGCTCAACCTCAAAAATTTCACACAAATGGAGAACTTGTTCTTGCAATTTTTGGATACTTTCTGCAGCTCTATCCAAATCAGACTCACTGAGAACCCCTTTTTCCATTCGGCGAATGATTTGGGCTTCGAGCAATTGGCGTACCAGTTCCACAACAGTTAACAGTAAAGGGGCTAAACCAGCTTGGCTATTACTTTCTGGAGGGGTCAGCAAGGCTTGATTATCAGAATCGTAAGGTGTGCAAGCAAGGGTCATGGTTGGAGTTGGTAAATGAGCAGTTTTTGACGGTGAGTCTCTAGTGGGGAGCTTGGCCAAGAGATTTTATCTGAGGGAAAAAATGATGCAATTAAACAAGGTCAACTTCCCGCTGCCCTGTAAAGATTCTAGTGACGAATTTACCCGACAGGAGGAATGTGCTTGATTATTTTAACTGGTATCATAGCCCTCGATTGCCCCCGATTGGGGTAGGGATTTTAAGGCTTAAAGTTTAGCTGCTGGGGTTTCTGTTAATAAGGCTTGGGATTGGCTATAGAGATAGGAGTCGCTTGCCCACCCATTAATTGCCATCTCCCTTGCTCTATCAACAGAGGCAATCGTTAACTGCTGTAAACTTCTTGACCGTTTGAGGACTCAAGGGAGGAATTTTAATATATATGAAGAATGTGTCTGATCGTTGGGACTGCCATCACGTCTCTCCATTACACTCCATTTGGTTAAGGATTTTAAGGTTTGAAGTCGGCGTGAAAGTTCCAGGTTTTCTGCGAATAAAGCTTGGCATTGGCTAGGGAGGTAGGGATAACCTTGCAAGCCGTTAACCGCCGTTTCCCTGGCTTTATCAAGGGGGGCAATCGTCTCGTGTAAATTTCCTAACCTTTGAGGATTCAAGTGAGGAATTTCACGCATCTGAGGAATGTGCTTCATCGTTCGGACTGGTATCATGGCTCTCCATTGCACTCAATTGACTTAAGGATTTTAGGGTTTCAAGCTCAGTTTCCAGGGTTTGGAGTCGGAGCGAAAGTTCCCGATTTTCTGCTAGTAAAGCTTGGGATTGGCTATGGAGGTAGGGGTCTCCTTCCCACCAGTTGATCCCCATTTCCCTGGCTTTATCAACAGAGGCAATTAACAAACGAATGCGGATATTTATAAGTTCAGTGGAGGCGATCGAAACGGAAATATCGCCGGCAATCACAATTCCTTTATCTAAAACTCGTTCGAGTATATCCGCTAAACTCGAACCTTGAGTTGCTGTTTTTAGGGAGTTGCTTGACTGGTTTTTGAGCGAGCCAGCAAAAGTGGAAGAAGTCACGGTTGGTTTCACTCAATAAGAGTATAAAATTAGTCTTTTCGCTGGGGCAAGTTGCCTCGCAGTAAAGATTGAATGGCTTTTAACGATTGATTTCCTGTGGAAGGCTCAGAAGTTGACGCTTGGGCATCGGAAGGCTCCGTTTCCTCTACAAAGGATAAGGATTCTAACGGATTGTCCTCGAGGATTTCCCATAAAATCGCTCTTGACTTATCAACAGATAAATTGGTGCGGGACAAAAGAACATCGGCGCAGATATCACGGAAGTCCGAGTCAGCGGAGTTGGCCGCAATATCGTGAGAGGCGCAGACTTTAGCAATCATTAAACAAGAGCGCAAACCCGACGTTTTTTCAGTCGCAGTTTTCACCCGAAAGGTTTTGACGAGGTTGACGATAAATAAAGCATCTTCTCGACCAATCCCCGTTTTTTGGGCAAGAATTTCTGTCTGAGTCAGTTGATCCGGTTCAGGCATATTGATAGTTACCAACCGATCCATTAAAGCATCTTGGGTGGCATGAACCCCACAGTATTCTTCTGGGTTGGAGGTGAAAATTGCCCGAAACTGAGAATTGACTTGTAGGTAATCGGGTTGATGGCTAGTGGGCGGCAGGGTGAGAATTTTCTCTTCCAAGGCAGAGAGTAAAACGTTGTTGACCTCAGGCCGAGAACGATTGAACTCATCATAAACTAGGGTAAACCCCTCTCGACAGGCCATTGTTAACCGAGAATCCACCCAATTGTGTTTTAGCTCGTCCTCAACTTTGAGAACGCTGTGGATATAGTTATCCATCAGTTTTTTGTGGGTGTAGCCAGACTGGCTACCAATTAAATCGGAACTGGTAAAGTCATCATCGCCAAAGATTAGCATCACAGGTCTGGCTAAACAATTGGCCAAGTGCATTGCCAAGGTGGTTTTTCCCGTTCCTGCCGGACCACATAGATGGATGGAAAAACCAGCGTTTAGATAACGTAAGGCGCGAGTGGCAACTTGATCAATCGAAGGCGTAACAACAAACTGACCAGGGCGAAGGCAGAGGACGGATCTTCTTGTTTGAGTTTCAGTAAATGTCATAGTTGAAATCTAGTAAATACTATTGATAATACCCGCCTGAAGCGGACGGGCATTCTGGAGCTAACAACCGCCTGTTGACGCTTGCGTCACCCGAATTTTACGGCAAGAAGTTTAATCGGCTTTGACTTTTAAGGCTTACCTCATAATATATAATATCCCAAAAGATTAGGAACTGTCATCAATTAGATATAGAACCTTGATTCTGAAGGTATTTTTAGGATATTCATTAGTCAAGGGGCTAAGGGTCTAAAATTCTTGTCTAGATTACTTTTCAAGACTTAAACAATGATAAGCCCAGATGCAGTCTTTTTCCCTTACCTCCTTTGTCAATAAAAGACTACTAATCACGACATTAACTATAGACTGAGTGAAGCTTTATCATACTTTTTAATTTACCCGACCCTTAGAGCGGCCTAAACAGGAACCCACCACTCCCACGTCGAGTCTAGAAACTTAGAAAAGCAGGATCAGCATGGTAGGTTGAAAACGAAAGGCTTATTGTTGTATTCTCAGATAGTCCTCTAGTTTAGCCAGGAAAAGGGACTAGAGGGTTTTTACTCTAGCCCTAGGCTTAAGTGGGTTGGAATTAACCTAGAGATTTATTTGCCAAAAACGTAGATAGACAAATCTTGACGAAATTGACGCAATTCATCTTTTAGCTGTTTCGCTTCAGCTAAACGTCGTTCTTGAAATTGACTTAAATCATCCTTCACCTGTTTAGCTCGATCTAGATGAAGTTGGCGTAATTCGTCCTCTAGCTGTTTCGCTGCCGCTAAACGCTGTTCTTGGAATTGACTTAAGTCCTCTTTCAGTTGTTTAGCTCGATCTAGATGCTGTTGACGTAAGTCGTTCTCCAGCTGTTTCGCTGCTGCTAAACGTTGTTCTTGGAATTGACTTAAGTCCTCTTTCAGCTGTTTAGCTCGATCTAGACGCTGTTGACGTAAGTCGTTGTCTAGCCGTTTGGCTGCCGCTAAACGTTGTTCTTGAAATTGACGTAAATCCTCTTTTTGCTTTTCCGCCTGAGCTAAACGCTGTTTTTGGGTAGCTGTTAAAAACGCAAGGCTTTCCTGTTGAACTTTTTGGAAAGACTGGCGCAAAGCAGTTGCCTGTTCTTGCGCTTGTTTTTGTCTTTCAGTTTTGACATCCAACAGAAAAGACTGTACTTCTCGCGAGAGTTCAGCTACTTCTTCAGCAATCGATAAACGATCTTGGCGGAACTGTTCCATGAGAGCAGGCATGGGGTTGTCCTCAATTACTAAATACTATGGAATGGATTTGACCCAATCACCCGTTAGAAAAACCTTCACGGAGACTGGGGGGAGAGACAGCAGATTTCGACTTTTCTTATCATCCCAAAGTTGAGATAGCGAATTACCCTATCAATTATAGACTATTGCGCCCCAAGAGAGGGGTAACTAAACTCAATAGGGATTAAAGAAAAGCCGATAATCTGGAAAACCCAGTCGGGTTTCAACTCAGCCGATGGGAGAATCTGGAATCAATCCTTAAGCAGGAACTGCTGCAGATTGAGTCAGACCAACAGCTTCAGCATATTTGAGGTAGGTTTCAACAGAAGCGATAACTACACGAGCTTCAATCGCTAATAATTCGATTCCGACGAGAGATACGCGAGCCCAAGCATCAATAACGATACCTTTATCAAGGATACGATCGATAACTTCAGCTAAGCTAGAGTAAGAGTTGGTTTTTTCGACTGCCATGGTAATAGACCTTGTTTGTTAGTTGTATAGAAAGTGTACAGTGCTGATCCCAAAGTTGATATATCGAGCTACCGCATCTCAGGGGCGCGGCTTCCTAGCCCAAGAATGACCTTCTATTCCGAAAAATAGTGAGTCTCACACTTTGGTGATAGGGGGTAAACCTAGCTGCAAGGGTCAAAACACATTTGCCGTGCCAACCTTGTCAATCATAGAGCACTACGCCCCAAGAGAGGGGTAACTGGACTCAATAGGGATTTAAATAAAATCCGAGGATCTGGAAAACCCAGTCGGGTTTTCACTCAGCAGATAGGAGAATCTGGGATCAATCCTTAAGCAGGAACTGCTGCAGATTGAGTCAGACCAACAGCTTCAGCATATTTGAGGTAGGTTTCAACCGAAGCGATAACTACACGAGCTTCAATCGCTAATAATTCGATTCCGACGAGAGATACGCGAGCCCAAGCATCAATAACGATACCTTTGTCAAGGATACGATCAATAACTTCAGCTAAGCTAGAGGAAGAGTTGGTTTTTTCGACTGCCATGTTAATAGACCTTTTTGTTGTTTGTATAGAAAGTTTACAGTGCTGATCCCGAAATTGATACATCAAACTACCGCATCTCAGGGGCGCGGCTTCCACACCAAAAATGACTTTCTATTCCGAAAAATAGTGAGTCTCACACTCTGGTGATAGGGGGTAAACCTAGCTACAAAGGACAAAATCACGTTTACAAAAATAACTTGTATGGGTCTAGCTTTGTTTTCGCTATCCGTTGCCGTGTCAACTTGATCAGTTATAGACTATTGCGCCCCAAGAGAGGGGTAACTAAACTCAATAGGGATCAAAGAAAAGCTAAGAATTTGGAAGCCCCAGCAGGGTTTTCACTGGGCTCAATCCTTAAGCAGGAACCGCTGCAGATTGAGTCAGACCAACGGCTTCAGCATATTTGAGGTAGGTTTCAACCGAAGCGATAACTACACGAGCTTCAATCGCTAATAATTCGATTCCGACGAGAGATACGCGAGCCCAGGCATCAATAACGATACCTTTGTCAAGGATACGATCAATAACTTCAGCCAAGCTAGAGGAAGAGTTAGTTTTTTCAACTGCCATGGTAGTAGACCTTTTTGTTGTTTTCATAGAAAGTGTACGGTGCTGAAGTCATGGAGGATTCAAAAACTTGTTTGTTTTTTTTGCCTTCATCACTTCAGCATATGAAGAATAACACCCTTTTTTTGTCGGTGTCAATAGCTAATCTCGATTTTTTCGTTAAGAAATGTAGTTAATTCTAAGTTTTGTGCTTAGGAAATGTAGTCAATTCTCAGAAAAGGCGGGTTAAGGTCGTTGCTGGTACCCTTTTTTCTGGGCAAAACTTCCCATTGGGAGAGCAGGGCGAGCGCACCTAATAGTAAAAGCCTCGCAAAGCAAGGCTTTTAGGCGCTTAAGGCACAAATGTATTGAAATTTTAGTTTTAACGTTTGCTATCTTAGGTGTTATTTGCCCGGACCAGGGGTGGACAGACTTGACAATCTAGCCATCACAATGCGAAGATGTGTGATAGGAGATTCTTGCTTCACAGAAACCTGCTTTTTGAGAGAGTCCCAACGAGTCTTACAGTCTCTCCACAAGCTTAAACTCCTGACTGCCCATCAACATTTGTTGACAGGATTCTTATTCCTTCTAATCTTAAATTGTTGGATGCATTCGTGATAGGTGTTGCATTCTGGACTTATTCATTTTTATATCATTTTTCAAAAGTAATGACAGACTCAGTTGATCATTTCAAAGCGCAATCCCTCTCGGAGAAAGGAATTGCACTTTCAGATGTTAGTCACGACTATTGAAAATTGGTATTAGCTATTTCTTTGTGGACTCTAGCCACTATTTTCAGAGATTGCTGTAGTGCGGATTGGTTGACATCCGTTTAGGTGGATTGACTGGCCAGAAATTGTCTTTGATAGTCTAAAAACTCGCCATGCCATTCCGCAAAACGCCGCTCCCCATCTCTGACTAAAAATTGGCGGTAGGCTTCCGAAGAAATCCAGGGCTTGGTTGGGCGTTGTTGGTTTGTTTGGCGTTGTTGGGCAGAACGAGCTTGGTATTCAGCCGTTGATTGACGGCATTGGTTGTGATAATTTTGGTGCCATTCGCGATAGCGCCGTTCTCCATCCCGCACGAGGGCTTGGCGATAGGCTTCTGAAGATAGACTCATGGTGTTACTCCTTTTCAAATCCCTTGATGGCTTGGCCAGAATTATAACACAATGCGTGAACTACCCAGCGCTGACCTCTCGTCAAGGTACGATATAGGTCCTTGCCCTCAGTGACAGGTTTCTTGGCTATCTTAACTGCTGCATTTTGTCTAGGTTTGCATAGTAGCTCTACAGACTGACACCGCAAGCTCTGCGGCCAAAATATTTTTAGTGGCAGTACCACTCTAGAACATATCGTCTCAATGCGCTAGTATTTAAATTAAAGCCAACCTAAAACGGCGGGGTTTCCGAACCAAATTTTCGATGATCTTGTTTAATTTGATCGTAATCCATTGTAGGTATAATATACAATTTAGTGATCAATAGGTTGATTTTTTGCCCTTGGCAGCCTGATTTGGCAAAGAAATCCCATATTTCTATTAGCACCGATGCCAAAATATCTGGAGAATTGAGTTACTAATATGGTTAAAATTATCGGTCGTCAATCCCTAGGAAGGAAACCCGTTTACGATATTGGTGTGGAGAAAGATCATAATTTTTTGCTGGGCAACGGGTTAATTGCCTCCAATTGTTTTAATAAATCTCACTCTACCGCTTATGCTTACGTCACCTATCAAACCGCTTATTTAAAAGCTAATTATCCTGTGGAATATATGACAGCGTTACTAACTGCTAGTAGCGATAATCAGGATAAGGTGGAAAAGTATCGAGAAAACTGTCAGAAAATGAATATCGATGTCGAACCTCCCGACATCAATCGATCGCAAAAACATTTTACCCCGATTGGGCGCAAAATTCTCTTTGGTTTGTCCGCAGTTAGAAATCTGGGCGAAAATGCGATCGAGGCTATTTTAAAAGCCCGGGAAGCAGCGGGAGGAAAGTTTACTTCTTTAGGGGATTTTTGCGAGCGTGTTGATTTGCGAGTGATCAACAAAAGAGCTTTAGAAACGCTAATTTATTGTGGTGCTTTTGATAAAATTCAACCGAATCGCCATCAATTAATTGAAGATTTAGAATTAGTAGTTGCTTGGGCGCAAAAACGCACCAAAGAGAAAGAAAGTGGTCAAATGAATATTTTTGATATGCTAGGGGGTAGCACAGAAAATAAACAAGAATCGGAGTTTGAACAGTCTCCCAGTGCAACCGCAGTGGAAGATTTTTCCCTACAAGAAAAGTTAAGACTGGAAAAAGAACATTTGGGTTTTTATGTTTCCGAACATCCTTTAAAAGCTTTACAAAGAGCCGCTCAAGTCCTATCTCCTATCAATTTAGCTGACTTAGAAGAACACAAAACCAGAAAAAAAGTCAGTGCAATTGTCCTATTAAATGCCGTCAAGAAAATCATGACCAAAAAAGGGACTCCCATGGCTTTTTTAACCCTAGAAGATGCCTCGGGACAATCGGAAGCGGTGATTTTTTCCGATACCTACGAACGTCTGCAAAAATTATTAGTGGAGAAAGCAACTTTAATGGTGTGGGGAAAAGTGGATCGCCGAGATGATCGGGTACAATTAATTATCGAAGATGCGGAACCGATCGAAACCATTAAAATGGTGATGGTTAATTTATCGATGCAAGATGTTGTCAACCAAAATCGTCAAAATCTTCTTAAAAGTATTCTGCAATCGGGAGACAAACAAAAGGCAAAAGTTCCCGTTATTGCCACCATCGGTGCGGGAACTCAGCGTCAATTTGTGCGTTTAGGACAAAACTATTGGGTAGAGGATGACAATTCAGTGGTAGAGTCCCTGAAAGTTGCCGGTTTTCTGGCTAATTCCGCACCTTTAATTAATCATTAAATGCTAACTGGCAATCACCCAAGGACCATGATTGCGCTAATATTGTTCCTGTAAAACCTTTTCGATTTCCGGTTTCGATAATAATTCTCTCTCGACCCACAAATCAAGACAAATATGGATTTTGATCACCTCTTTGACACTATTGCTACTCTTGTCCTCCATCATTCTCCTAGTGGGATGGAAACGGAAATCGATCACTTTTTACTAGAACGCTTTCAAGAGTTAGGATTAGAAACATGGCAAGATCAAGCGGGAAATGTCATCGGCAAGATTAAAGGACGAGATTCGACCAAAAAAATTGCTATTACTGGTCATAAAGACGAAATTGGCGCAATTGTCAAGGCAATTAATCCCGATGGTACTCTGCAAATTCGCCGACTCGGAGGAGCTTTTCCTTGGATTTACGGAGAGGGAGTGGTGGATATTATCGGTGATAAAGAAACCAGATCGGGGATTCTCTCCTTTGGTTCCCGTCATATTTCCCATGAATCCCCGCAAAAAGTGCAGCAGGAAAACACTCCCGTCAGCTGGGAATCCGCATGGATAGAGACTAAATTGACTCCAGAAGAATTAGACGCTTGCGGGGTGCGCGTCGGTAGTCGAGTCGTGGTGGGAAAACACCGAAAACAACCCTTTCGACTAAAAGACTACATTGCCAGTTATACCCTCGATAATAAAGCTTCCGTGGCGATTCTTTTGGCATTAGCGGCCAGAATCATTAACCCTGGGGTGGATATATATCTCGTTGCCTCAGCTAAGGAGGAGGTAGGAGCATTAGGAGCCTTATTTTTTACCGCAAATAACCGCTTAGATGCTTTAATTGCCCTAGAAATCTGTCCCCTCGCTCCTGAATATCCAATTAAGGATGGCAGCAGTCCTGTGTTATTGTCTCAGGATGGTTACGGTATCTATGATGAGCAATTAAATCAAGAATTGAGAATTGCGGCCGAAAAGGCGGGAATCCCCCTACAATTAGCCATTATTAGTGGTTTTGGTAGCGATGCCTCCCTTGCCATGAAATTCGGTCATATAGCTAAGGCCGCTTGCTTAGGTTTTCCCACCCAAAACACCCACGGTTATGAAATCGCCCATTTAGGAGCCATAGCCAACTGCATTAGCATATTAGAAGCTTATTGTCAACTAATTTAGCTATTTTTAGCAAAAAACCAGAGCATCAATAGAACAACAGCGATCGCCAATCCGCTAAAAACAGTATTTTTATGCTGCTCTAACTGCATGGGTGCGGGGGGTTCTTCTTTTTTCTGTTTATTTGTTCCCTTTTTAAATTGCGCTGTACTATCGGGAAGTTTCTCTAAATCGGGAATCTTCGTCATCCACTCATCTGGGCGTTTGAGACGGGGAGCTTCGATAATATAAAGTAAACGCTTGGCCTGTTCGCGAATTTGATAGATAGGATGGGTAATAAGTTGCCTACAGATTTCACTAGCTTTCTCCCCCTCTCCCAACCCCTGATGGGCAGAAATTAACCAAATTTGAATCTCACCCCCTGCTCGGGATCCTAAGGAAATTAAGGCTAAAGCCGCATTTAATTGCTGGATACTAAGACGATATTGTCCACGCTCAAAGGCACTGATGCCAGCTTGATAAAGGTCTTGAAAAGAAGGATTTTCGGCCACGGAGTCAAGATCGAGATCAATAAAATTTTACATAAGTATAGCAAAAGCTAAGAAGCAAAAGGAAATTCTCGGCCATCAGCCTTGAATCAGTGATCAGCTTTTCAGTTTACTGATAACTGAAAAGCTGAAAATATCCCCACTTCCCCATTGAGAATGATAATCTCGGCAAAAATCTGGTACACTTTCTGCTAAACCTGTTTAAGCTGCACGATATGAAAGAGAGGAACTCTCTGTTACTAACTATATTAGCCATCTCTACTATCCTAATTAGTCTAGTTTTAGGGATTGTATTCGACAAAAAAGCGGCCTTGTTGGGAATTTTAGCGGTTCCTGCCATGGTCGCTTCTTTTATCCATCCCCGTCTGGGATTATTAGCCCTAATCATCTATCTTCCCCTGAGTAATACCGTCACTTTTGCCGTGGCGAGAGTTTTTCAGATAAAGGGCAACTTCATTGGCTACGAACCATCCTATGCTCTCTACAGAACCGCCAAGGATGCCTTTTATTTCCCGGCTTTAGCGGCAATTTTAATTAAAACCAAAACTTTTAAGCAATTAAGCCCCCAAATCAAGCCTTTTCTCCTCACGGCTTCAATTTTACTTGCCATCAGCTTGATAACTTTTCTTTTTGTCAATCTGCCCCAAGGAGCAATTGAAGTGGGAATTGTGGGATTGAAAACCCTCCTCGGTTATATTCCCCTAGTTCTCTGTGGCTACTATCTAATCGAGGAAAAACGGGATTTATTCGTGGTTAATCGGCTTTTAATCGTGATGATCCTAGTCTGTTGCGTTTTAACTCTAATTCAATACTTCTTACTCCTTCAAGGCATCTGTCCCGATAATGAATTCCTCAATCAACTAGAAGTTACTGCCCCGAAATCCGACAGCCAATTTTATCCAGATATTACCGACAAAGCCAGCTTGAAAGCCCAATGTTTTGTCGGGGGGGCGGTGTTGTATAATCCCGATCGAGGCTTAATTCGTCTCCCTGGCACATTTTCCGATCCTTGGCAATGGGGTTGGTTTTTAGTATCTAGCAGCGTCATCAGTTACGCCGCCAGTTTTAGTGATCCACAAAAAAGATGGCGCGTCGCTGGTTGGGTAGCAATGGTTTTAGTCTTGCTTGCGACTCTGGTTTCTGGACAAAGATTACCTTTATTGCTAGTACCTTTGTTTTACTTGGTTCTTTTTATTGCTACTAGCAAAAATAAACAAAAGTTACCATTAAAATTGGGAATCTTGGGGCTGCTTTCCCTGCTCGCGGTGACGTTAATTCCCTTTATTCGGGAAAGAGGGCTAAATTTTATCGATCGCTGGCTATATTCGTCTCCCATTGACTTTGTAGTCGATCAAATGCAGTGGGCCTTAAGATATTTACAGCTTTTTGGTGTTGGTTTGGGCAAAGCCAGCAGTGGCGCTCGTCATATAGTGGGAGAAGAAGGGATAAGACTAATTGAAACCTACTACGCTAAACTCCTCTACGAAATCGGGATCGTCGGTTTTATCGCTTTTATGGCACTGGTGACAATTCTCTGTATTCTCACCTTTAAAGCCTATTTAAAAGTAAAAAATGCTGCTTTAAAGCATTGGAGTCTCTGTATCTGGATTTTCCTACTTTTTATTAGCTATAACCCCTACTATTATCCTCTCTCCGTTGAACCAGTTTCTGTTTACTATTGGTTATTCGCTGGAATATTGCTAAAACTGCCGGAAATCAGCGACAAATTGGAAGATGATGCGAGATTTATCGAAAAAAATCAAGTGGAGAATTAAGAGGATTTTTGGTTCTTTAGCGATTTTTGTCAATTGTTTTTGCTCTAGAGCGAACTAATCAATTAAGTCTCTTGCCAGATAAGGATTTAGTCAATTTATGCCCCCCTATCGAACCATAACAAGTAACGAAGAGCCGGATTTTTATCGATAATTAAATTATTTCTCGACTGATAGGAGTTAACCGCAATGACAGCAGAAACCGTTACCTATTCCCTGGAATCTGTCCTTAAGGAAATTAAAGATAGTATTAAAGGCGTTGATCGAAAGCTAGACAATCTCGAAAAAAGGTTTGAGCAAAAGCTAGACAATCTCGCCAAAAGTTTTGACCAAAAGCTAGACAATCTCGCCAAAAGTTTTGACCAAAAGCTAGAAACTTTACAGAAAAATGTCACCGATGTCAAGATAGGACTAGCAACTTTAACAGAGAAAGTCGATAGTATGGATAATCGACTGATCAAGGTGGAAGTAACCCAAAGCAACCAAATTTGGACATTAATAACCCTCTTGAGTGGTTCCTTGATTGCCTTGGGGTTCCGTGCTTTTTTTATGGGCAACAATCCCTAGTCGATCGCTGTAGAGTAACGAGACTTTCTCGCTTGTACCACCCGATACCCTGCCCCCGGGAAAAACTTTTTCGGCAAGCCCCTGTTTTTTTATACACTTTATTTAAACAGTTTGAGTTATAAAATAACCGGCATGACTCAACCCACACTGCGCTCTAGTGTCTTAATTGTCGATGATTTGCCCAATAATGTGCGGCTATTGTCGATTATGCTCACCGAGAAGGGATATCAGGTACGCAAAGCGATTAATGGACAGATGGCTCTGAATACAGTGCGATCGCTAATTCCCGATCTGATCCTCCTCGATATTAATATGCCCGATCTCAATGGTTATCAAGTTTGTGAACAGTTAAAAGCTGATGAAAAAACCAGAGAAATTCCCGTGATTTTTATCAGCGCTCTTGATGATGTCTTAGATAAAGTCAAAGCTTTTCAAGTGGGAGGTGTTGATTATATTTCTAAACCTTTCCAAGGGGAAGAAGTCATGGCACGCATCGAAAATCAATTAACTATTTCTCGTCAAAAAAAACAACTCCAAAACGAAATTCAAGAACGTCAAAAAACTGAGGAAACCTTAGAAATTTATCTTCATGCTGTCTCTCATGATCTCCGCAATCCCGTGATCGGGATGTCAATGATCTTAAATAATTTAATTAAAAATTCTCAGGGAGAAACTAAAGAAGTATCCCTGAAGATTTTACAACAGATGACCAACAGTTGCGATCGACAATTAACTTTAATTGATTCTCTTGTCGAAACCCGACAGAATGATCTTTGGGGAGTTTCCCTAGAACTAAAGCCTTTATCTCTCTACGAAATTGGTCAACAAATCCTTCAGGAATGGGAGTTAAGATTAAAAGAAAATCAAGCAACTTTAATTAATAATTTTTCCCAAGATTTACCTTTAGTTAATGCCGACGCTCACCATCTCTGGCGAGTTTTTGAGAATTTATTAGCCAATGCCCTTAAACATAATCCCCAAGGTATAATTATCACTTTATCGGCTAGACTAGAGGGGAATTATCTCCTGTGTAGCATTGCTGATAATGGGGTGGGAATTAGCGAAACCCAGAGAAAACAATTATTTGATCGCTATCAACGAGGCAATAATAACAATCAGATTAGTTTAGGACTAGGTTTATATCTCTGTCGTCAAATTATCCATGCTCACGGAGGTGAAATTGGCATTATGAATAATGACGAAAAAGGTTCACAATTTTGGTTTACTTTACCCTACTAAGCTATTGACTATCTACATTACTCGTTAAGACTGTCTATGAACAGGGAGAGCTAGTTTAAACATTTGTTTTTTTCCGTGACCGGGGAAAGAAAGGGCTAAGATCTATCTAGATCAACTATCTTCACTTGCCATGGCCGCTAATGCCGACTATTCTGCCCATTCTAGACTTAACTTGCAACAACCTTGGCATACCTATCCGGTGGAAACCACCCTATCTATCCTCGGTAGTTCCGCTGTTAATGGCCTCAATAGGGAGCAAATCGCCGAAAGAATTAAACATTATGGCAAAAATGAACTACAAGAACGTCCAGGGCGCAGTAATTGGCAAATTCTCCTAGATCAGTTTACCAATATTATGCTCCTGCTCTTAATTGCCGTGGCCATAATTTCCGGGGGACTAGATTTACTGGAATTGCAGCGCGGTCATCTGGCTAAAATTGGTGTTCCCTTCAAAGATACGATCGCTATCTTAACAATTGTCATCCTCAATGGTATCCTCGGCTATCTGCAAGAAAGTCGCGCCGAAAAAGCTCTGGCCGCTTTAAAAAAACTTTCCTCTCCCCAAGTTAATGTTATCCGCGAGGGTCAACGCAGAGAAATAGATGCGGTTAATCTCGTCCCCGGGGACATCATGCTGATTGAAGCGGGAACCCAAATCAGCGCCGACGGCCAAATTATCGAAGCTTTTAACCTGCAAATTCGCGAATCGGCCTTGACAGGAGAGGCAAATCGTGTTAATAAATCCGCCTCCATTGACCCCTTAGACAGGGATACTCCCCTTGGCGATCGCTTAAATTTTGTCTTTACGGGAACAGAGGTACTGCAAGGCCGGGCTAAGGTCATCGTTACCAATACGGGAATGACCACGGAATTAGGCAAAATCGCTCAAATGTTAGCAACAGTCGGCAATGAACCCACTCCTCTCCAAAAAAGAATGACTCACTTGGGTAATGTCCTTGTTGCTGGTTCTCTCATTTTAGTTGCCCTGACTATTACCATCGGCCTGATCAATGCCGGTTGGTCGGCCCTACAGGAATTAGTGGAAGTTTCCCTTAGTATGGCAGTAGCTGTCGTTCCCGAAGGATTACCCGCAGTTATCACCCTAACTCTCGCCCTAGGTACCCAACGCATGGTCAAACGTCAGGCCTTGATTCGTAAACTGCCAGCAGTAGAAACCCTCGGTTCCGTTAATGTGATCTGTTCCGACAAAACTGGGACGCTAACGGAAAATAAAATGACCGTACGGGAGATAGAGACAATTAATCGCAATTTTTTAGTTACTGGCGAAGGATATAGCCCAAAAGGACAATTTTTAGACTCCGAGCAACGGGCTATCGATCCCAAAACCGATCTAGAATTACATCATCTCTTAATTGCCAGTGTCCTCTGCAACGATGCCAGCTTAAACCTCGATAACGGTCACGATAGCATTTTAGGCGATCCCACAGAAGGAGCTTTATTAGTTTTAGGAGCGAAAGCGGGCTTAAATTTATCCCTAACCAAGCAAGAGTTCCCTAGAATCGCTGAAATCCCCTTTTCTTCCCAAAGAAAGCGAATGTCGGTCATTTGTCAAGGAGTCAATCCCGTACTATTTACCAAAGGTTCCCCGGAATTAATCCTTGAACAATGTCTCTCCTATCAATCGGGATTAGAAAGTCTTCCTTTTGGGGATAGGGAAAAAGAACAAGTCTTAGTCGCTAACAATGCTATGGCTAACAGGGGTTTGCGAGTCTTAGGATTAGCCTATAAAAACCTGATTTATCCACCAGAATCAACTGAAATCAGCGAAGATGAGCTAATTTGGCTAGGAATGGTCGGTATGATCGACGCACCACGACCGGAGGTACAAATCGCCGTGGCTAGGTGTCGAGAAGCGGGAATCCGTCCGATCATGATCACCGGCGATCATCAATTAACTGCTCTAGCGGTGGCTAAAAGTCTTGGTATTGCCCAAGCGGGAGCTTTAGTCATCTCAGGGCAAGAATTAGATAAATTATCACCAATTCAGCTAGAAACCATCATTGACAAAACTAACATCTATGCCCGTGTCTCCCCCGAACATAAATTAACTATTGTCCGCGCTTTGCAAAAAAAGGGTAAATTTGTCGCTATGACCGGAGATGGGGTTAATGATGCTCCGGCCTTGAAACAAGCAGATATCGGTATTGCTATGGGAATCTCCGGCACCGATGTCACCAAAGAGGCTAGTGATATGATTCTCCTTGATGATAATTTTGCCACCATCGTCGCTGCTACGGAAGAAGGGCGAGTGGTTTATCACAATATTCGCAGTTTTATTAAATATATTCTCGGCAGTAATATCGGGGAGGTGATTACTATCGCTGCTTCGCCTCTTTTGGGTTTAGTTACTCCCCTAACTCCCCTACAAATTCTCTGGATGAATTTAGTTACTGATGGTGTACCCGCTTTAGCTTTAGCTGTGGAACCCGCTTCTCCTAATATTATGCGTCGCCCTCCTTTTAGTCCCCAAGAAAGTATTTTTGCTCGCGGTTTAGGCAGTTATATTGTGAGAATTGGGATTATTTTTTCGATTATTAATATCACTCAAATGGTTATCGCTGTGCGCTTGGATCCGCTTTTTGGTAATACTGGTTCATGGAAAACTATGGTTTTTACTACTCTCTGTTTAGCTCAGATGGGTCATGCCATTTCCGTGCGATCGAGCGATCATCTTACCATAGAAATGAATCCTTTGACTAATCCCTATCTCTGGGTAGCAGTAATCCTGACGACAATTTTTCAACTGATGTTAATCTATGTTCCTGCCCTGCGGGATTTTTTTGGTACTCAATTTTTAACTAAAGAAGAATTATTAATCTGTTTGGGATTTAGTACCTTGTTATTCGTTTGGGTGGAGTTAGAAAAATTATTTACCCGTTGGTATCATCGGCGATAATCAGGGAGCTTTTTTCAGTGTTCAGTAAACAGTAAACAGTAAACAGTGAATTGAAAACTCAAATCTGATAACTGATAAACCCCATCCACAGGGAAAACCGTAGTTTGGCTTTTTCAGCTACGAGCCTTGCATAGCAATACTTTTAAGGCTTAGTGCCTTGGCTGTGAAATTCCAGTTCTCTAGCTGATTGCAGTTTGGCTTACTATTAAAAACTGATTTGATCTAAAATTGAGTCAGCAATATCTAATTTGGAGTCTCAGGCAATGGAACCGATTTCTCTAATTCTCGCTGCGTTGGCTGCTGGTGCGGCTGCTGCTGCTAAGGATACGGCAGGAACAGCCGTTAAGGATGCTTATGAGAGTTTAAAAGCGTTGATTAAGAAGAAGTTTGCAGAAAAAGGGAAAACAGATTCATCAACAATTTTAGATAAATACGAACAGAAACCTGAAAAAACGAAAGCTCTTTTGGAAGATGAGTTAGAAGAAGCGGGACTTAAAGAACTGAAGGAGGATGACGAAATTATTAAAGCAGCCCAAGAAGTAATGAAAAAAGAAGATCCAGAAGGGGCAAAAGAAGGTAAATATAATATAAATATTTCTGGTGGGGTTCAAAATGTTGTTGGTTCAAATCGAGGGACTGCAAGCCAAACAGTTACTTACAATCCTAAAAGTTCGTAGTTGCGCTTTAGCACCCAAACCTGATGAATGAGAATCAAGCCGGTAAAAATCTTAATATTGAAGGTGGGGTTCAAGCTGTCGCTGGTGAAAATCTAGGGACAGTCAATCAGTATATTAGCATCCAGAAATCTGAGATTGAAATTACCAATCAACCCTTAATTACGGGTTCACCTTATTTGGGTTTAAGGAAGTTTGAAGTAGATGATAAGGATAGGTTTTTTGGGCGAGATAATTGGATTATTGAGTTAACCGATTATTTAAAGCCAAAGAATGTTTTATTGCTTTTAGGTGCGTCAGGAAGTGGTAAATCTTCTCTCGTGCAAGCGGGTTTAATTCCTAAGTTAAAGGATGATTTTGGCGCGAATAGATTGGTTAATTTAACTTTTGTTCCTGATGTTAATCCCTTTGAGTCTTTTTATGGTTGTCTTTTGGCAAATAGATATAAACAATCCCAAGCAAAATTAGCACAAGCTGTTAAGGAAGATACTTTAATTAAGGTGGTTGAAGGATTAAAAAATAATTCTGATTTATGGTTTATTTTTATTGACCAATTTGAGGAATTATTTACTCGTACACCGAAGACAGAAAGGGATATTTTTATTAAAAGTTTGGTTAAATTGATTGAAAAGAATAATAGTTTGGTTAAAATTGTGATGACGATGAGGGCGGATTTTTTAGATAAATTAAGTCCTTATCCCAGTTTAGGAAAAATCCATGATCAGTATAGCAAGATGTTAACGGATATGGATGAAAGTCAGTTAAGATTAGCTATTGCTGAACCGGCGGCGAGAAATGGGGTAATCTTTGAACAGGGATTAATTAATCAAATTGTTGCCGATTTTTATGAACGGGCTGGCTCTTTACCTCTGTTACAATATACATTAGATTTATTGTGGGAAAAAGATCATATTCAAGAGCGGGTTTTAAATATTAAGATTTATCAAGAGATTGGTGGGGTAACGGGTGCGCTAGAAAAACAAGCGGATAAAATTTATAGTCAATTTAATGAACAGCAAAGGAAAGCAGCAGAGGAAATTTTTCTAGAGTTAATTAGTTTAGAAGGGGAAAAAGTGGTTAGCAGAAGGGCGGATAAATCGAGTTTTGAACAGGAGGAAATGCAAAGAGAGGTTCTCTATCAATTGATAGATAATCGTCTTTTGGTGAGTAAGGGAGAAGACGGGAAAGCAACGGTTGAGGTGGCACATGAGGCGTTATTACGTTCTTGGAAAGTGTTACAGGATTTAATTCGAGAAAAAGAGGAGATAATTGTTCTGAGAAGTCGTTTATATGCTGATGCGAAACAGTGGGATGATTTACAGAAGCAAGATGCTGTAAAAGCGAGTAGTGAGCTTTGGGGAGGTTCTAAGTTAGCTAAAATTGTTGAGTTTCAAAAGAATAATTCTCTGCCTAATTTAAATACTGTGGCGATTGAGTTTATTAAGGCGAGTATTAGTCAAGCTGAACGACAAAAAAATGAAAAAATTAGAACAGCGCGAAGGATTGCGGCGGGTTCGTTGGTAGCGGTGGTGGTTAGTACGGGATTGGGTTTCATGGCGTGGAAACAAACACAACAAGCGGAACTTAATCTGGCAAATGCTCGCGGGTTTTCTTCCTTGTCTTTGTTCGATAAAGGAAAAGAGTTAGATGCTTTCGTCGAAGCGATTAAGGCAGGAAAAACCTTGCAAAAGCAGCACAAATATGACAAGGAGGTGACGAATGCCTTACAGGAACTTCTCAACCGCAAAAGTGAACGCAATCGCTTAGAGGGGCATTATGCCCTTGTCAATAGCGTTAATTTTACTCCCGACGGCAAGACATTGGTGAGCGGTAGTGCTGACAAGACTATCAAACTCTGGAATGTAGAAACAGGCCAAGAAATCCGCACCCTCAAAGGGCATGATGACTCTGTCAGTAGCGTTAATTTTAGTCCCGACGGCAAGACTTTGGTGAGCGGTAGTAGGGACAAGACTATCAAACTCTGGGATGTAGAAACAGGCCAAGAAATCCGCACCCTCAAGGGGCATTATGCCCTTGTCAATAGCGTTAATTTTAGTCCCGACGGCAAGACTTTGGTGAGCGGTAGTGCTGACAACACTATCAAACTCTGGAATGTAGAAACAGGCCAAGAAATCCGCACCCTCAAGGGGCATGATAAC
>SFBL01000172.1 GCA_007095785.1 Microcystis aeruginosa Ma_SC_T_19800800_S464 | reverse complement strand
CTTCTCGCAAAGCTCGTCAGGATTATTATGGCAAAATTACCTTTTCTTTTATTCAGGAGTTTGAGGCTTTCACATAACAGTACTTGTCTTTGTATTGAAAAATGTGTCCGTCAGTCAGCAATCATAGTATTCATTTAATCATTCAAATCATAGTTTAGACTTATTATGGGATTATGGGATGGATTATATTGTTAATATTGTTTTGCAATACAAAAAAGGTCATAAAAAATCATGGAAAAACAACTATTACTCAATAAAATTAAACAAGCAGTACAAGCGATCGAACCACAAGCGCAAATATTCCTTTATGGTTCACGGGCGCGAAACGATGCTCAACCAGACTCTGATTGGGATATATTAGTGTTAGTTGATGGGATCACTAACCCTACTCGCACATCTCAAATCCGTCGTCAAATTTATGAAATCGAATGGGAAACAGAAGAGGTTATTTGTACCATTGTTCGCAGCAAAAATCAATGGGAACATCCCTTATTACAAACTACTCCTTTCTGGCAATCAGTTAACAAAGAAGCTATTATGCTATGAGTAAAAATTCTCCTCACGATCAACTAATTAGGTATCGTTTAAATCGTGCAGAGGAAGCTTATCAAGATGCTTGTTCTCTTGCTGATGGTGCAAGATGGAATAGTTGCATCAATCGTCTATATTACAGTTGCTTTTATGCTGTTACGGCTTTACTTGCTTATGATAATCTCTCATCTCCAAAACATACAGGTGTCCGTAGTCTCTTCAATAAAAACTACATCCGTAGTGAAATTATTTCAAAAGACTTTGGTGCAATTTATAACGAATTGTTTGAATACCGTCTCGAAGCAGATTATACAGACTTTGCAGATTTTGATGAATTACAAGTTCTTCCTTTCATTGCAAAAGTGAGAGATTTTTTAAATATAATTTCAGACCTGCTTCCTACTGATTAATTGTATGGCAATACATTAAGTAAAGAGCATCTCAATACACAAATGATTCGTAATAATTTACAAATGATGCGACAGTCACATCCATCGTCTTAACTGTGATTGATGTGATTATGGGATGGACTATGATTGATCATTGATGAAGACTTGCTGAATACAACACAATCATAGTATTCATTCAATCATTCAAATCATAGTTTAGACTTATTATGGGATTACCGTTGGTGCTTCTCATCCATGCCCCTTAGATTACCAGATTTCGTCCCCCCCCTGAACGGTTACATTTTATCAGCGTTTTCTCCCTGTTTGTCGCTGGTGATGCCATTGACTGAGGAGACGATAACTAACAAAATAAGTGATAATGCTCGCCAACAGACCTGTAATCAAACTGCCAAAAAATAGCGTTAAGAGAAATTCACCGCTCAAACTTGCCCAATTTTCCGCCCAACTTTGGTTAGAGGCAAAAATATGACTATCGATCGCTTGATTTCCTTGACCTAAAAACAATTCTCCCAATTTATAATTAAACAAAAACAGGGGAATATAGGTAAAAGGATTACTCACCCAAGTGGCTGCCGCTGCTGCGATTTTATTGCCCCGCACACAGAAAGCTAAAAAAATCGCAATAATAATCTGTAATCCCATCCAGGGAAAAGCCCCAGAAAACACCCCCACCGCTAACCCGCGAGCGATTTCGATCGGATGTCCCTGCAATCGCACCAAGCGAATCCACCAGTAGCGACAGGAGCGCGTCAGACGATTAATTAGGCTATTGTCTTTATTTTTCGCTTTTAATGACCGTGAGCGCATATTTTCGGGCATAAATGCTGACAAAATTGATACCGACTTCAATTTTAGCAAGGAGTGATTAAGAGATGTTGAACACAGGGGATACGATCGCCGCCATCGCTACGGCGATCGTTCCGGAACAGGGTAGTATCGGTATTGTCCGTTTATCTGGTAGTGAGGCAGTGGCGATCGCTCGTCGGCTTTTCCATACCCGCAATCGTCAAAAATGGCAAAGTCATCGTCTTCTCTACGGTTATATCCGGCATCCCCAAAGTCAAGCAATTATCGATGAAGCTTTGCTGTTGCTCATGTTAGCACCCCGCTCTTTTACTCGCGAGGATGTGGTGGAATTTCACTGTCATGGCGGCATTATGCCCGTACAACAGGTGTTACAGTTATGTTTAGAAAATGGGGCGCGTTTGGCACAAGCGGGGGAATTTAGCCTGCGTGCCTTTCTTAACGGCAGAATTGACCTAACTCAAGCCGAAAGCGTCGTTGATCTCGTTGGGGCGCGTTCTCCCCAAGCGGCACAATTTGCCCTCGCCGGTTTACAGGGGAAACTCGCTCAACCGATTCGGCATTTGCGTGCCACCTGTCTCGATATTTTGGCTGAAATTGAGGCCCGTATTGACTTTGAAGAGGATTTACCGCCCTTGGATCACGAGGCGGTTCTCCATAGCATAGAACAGGTTTTTTGTCAAGTAAATTTAATTTTAGCTACTGCCGAGCGCGGGGAATTGCTGCGTAGTGGTCTGAAAGTGGCGATCGTGGGGCGGCCGAATGTGGGTAAATCCAGTTTGTTAAATGCTTGGAGTCGGAGCGATCGAGCGATTGTCACTGATTTACCCGGCACTACCCGCGATATCGTCGAATCTCAGCTAGTTGTGGCGGGAATCCCCGTACAAGTCCTCGATACGGCAGGAATTCGCTCGGCCAGCGATCGAGTCGAACAAATTGGGGTGGAACGTTCCCGTCAAACGGCCCGGTCTGCTGATTTAGTTCTCTTAACCGTCTCCGCAGAGTCAGGATGGACCCAGGAGGACGAGGAAATTTATCGCTCTGTCAGCGATCGCCGATTAATTTTAGTGATTAATAAAATTGATTTGGTTAATCCAGAAACGGTAATTTACCCAGCAGAAATTGAGCGCGTTGTCAAGCTATCCGCTGTCCAAAATCAGGGTATTGAAGACTTAGAAAAAACTATTATTAATGCTGTCCAAAATCAAGAACTACAGGCGGCTAATTTGGATTTGGCCATTAATCAACGACAAGCGGCCGCTTTAACTAGGGCGAAAATTGCTTTGCAACAAGTCAAAAAAACAATTGATCAAGATTTGCCTTTTGATTTTTGGTCGATCGATCTGCGTACTGCCATTCAATCCTTAGGAGAAATTACCGGCGAAGAAGTAACTGAATCGGTACTTGATCGCATTTTTAGCCGTTTTTGTATTGGCAAGTAAGCAATTAGAAAATCTGGTCAACCAGAAACAAGTTTTTATCCTTTTGTGTTGGGTTAACTGTAGTTTTGTTGAGAATTAGAGAGATCAGATATTACTTGAAAAAAATACTTTCCAAGCGGCCGTAATAATGGCACTCCCCAAAAGGATAATCAATGTCCAGACCTGATTTTTTTGGGTTCCTTCCACTGATTTTAGCCGATTGTCGATGCCTTCGATTTTCTCGTCTAACACTTTAATATCCCCTTTGAGATCTGCTTGTCCTATCTCAAGTTTTGTTAAGCGATTATCTAATCGATCAAACCGTTCATCAATCTTATCGAATTTCTGGCTAACTTCCTTGATACTGTCTTTAATTTCTTTGAGGACGACATCAAGGGAATAAGTAACAGTTTCGTTAGACATTGGGTAAACTCCTATACTGCATCTGGTTGGGGATAATTTTATCTCAAGTCTAGGCTTTAAGAAAATTTTATTTCAGGAGCGGTTAACTCTAGTCTTGTTGAGAATCAGAGAACTCAGATATTACTTGAAAAAAATACTTTCCAAGCGGCCGTAATAATGGCACTCCCCAAAAGGATGATCAATGTCCAGACCTGATTTTTTTGGGTTCCTTCCACTGATTTTAGCCGATTGTCGATGCCTTCGATTTTCTCGTCTAACACTTTAATATCCCCTTTGAGATCGGTTACTCCTATTTCTAGTTTGGTTAACCGATCTTCTACCTTGTCAAATCTTTCGTTAACCCGCTTCTCAAGCGAGTCGATCTTTCCCTCAATCCTTGTTAGGACAGCTTCTAGGGAATAAGTAACAGTTTCGTTAGACATTTGGTAAACTCCTATACTGCATCTGGTTGGGGATAATTTTATCTCAAGTCTAGGCTTTAAGAAAATTTTCTTTCAGGAGCGGTTAACTGTAGTCTTGTTGAGAATTAGAAAGATCAGATATTACTTGAAAAAAATACTTTCCAAGCGGCCGTAATAATGGCACT